>NZ_JAVJQN010000238.1:0-32127 GCF_040218245.1 Coleofasciculus sp. E1-EBD-02
AAGCCATTCTACAGGCTCGGTCTTCGCCAATTTCCGCCAGTAATGTCTTAAAGGTTTGCCAGCTAACGCCTTTTAAGGTAACGACTGGTTCAGCGCCCCTTTTCTGGGATTGAGGCGTTGGTGTTGCTGTTGTCATAGTGAACTGCCCTTGATACCTTGATTCAATTGTAGTCCCTGCCTAAGCTGGGCGTGACAATCATGTTGATACAAGCATAAGTTAGAGCCTTGAGCAATAAAATATAATACCAGGTAGGGTGGGTTAGGCGGTAATTCAATTTAAAAAATCACCATTTAATTCGGTGTCCGCCGTAACCCACCAATCACAAGACTTTTAATTAACAATACTGTGTAAATTGGCGCAAATGGATTTTCGCGATCGCACACCTGTGATTTACAAACGCTGTCCCAGTTTCAGCCAGGAGAATACCTGTTCAACGGTTAGCTGTAGACTTAGAAAATCTGGCACAGGTAGCCTATCCTCTGGTTGTCGCATAATTTCTGGTAATTGATTGGGATAAAAACAGATTACGGCTTTCTCATCGGGATCAATCAACCACCCCAACCTGGTTTGATGTCTGAGACAGAATAAAATATTATCTGTCACCTTTGTTTGTGACTGGTCTGGTGAAAGAATTTCAATTGTCCAATCTGGAGAACATTCAAATACGTTTGCTACTTCTCCATCAGCATCGAAGGGAATTCTTTCCCATTGAAAGACCGCAACATCTGGCACAATAGAGCGTCCACCAAACGTGCAGCGCAATTCGGGAAAAGCGTAAGCGATTTTTTCCAGAAATCCCACCTCGTTTACTGTATTTGCGAGGCATATTTGGAGAGTGCTGTGTTTCCCTTTTGGCATGGGTTTTTGATAGATTTTACCGTCGATAAATTCGCTAGCAGGTTTGGTTTCGGGAAGTTTGAGAAATTCAGCTAGGGTGAGTGGTTTAGTTGCTATGGTCATAGTTACTTGTTTATACTTGAGAATCCGATCCCCCTTCTCCCCACGGCGGGAGAAAGGGTTAGGGGATGAGGGGGAAAATTGAGAGGAGCGAAAGGAATAATGATGGCACAGACATTCCGCCGGAACGTCTCTACTAAATAATCATCATTTTAATAGTCAGAAAAATTAGGCTGATACTGACTACAGCGCTTTCTCATAAATCCGATACGTTTTATAAATTGTTCCCCCCGACGCTTCAATCAACTTACGAGACGGAAAATTATCTTCCCACACCCAACCCAATTCTGCCCGCTTATAGGGCTTGCCCTTCTTAATCCCCCCTTGCATTCCCAAATAAATTAACGCCAACGGCACCATTTTGCGGCGATATTCTGGCAATGAGGCAATCGCAATCACCCGTCCTTGGTCAATCTGGCGACGATACCAAAGAAACTTAAGAATTCCCAACCAGTTGAGTTTCCCATTAACGTGTTTTAGGGGAATATTATAGTCCGGTAATCCCATAAAAAAGCCGATCATTTCACCCTTGTCTTCGGCAATGGGAAAAACATCTGGATCAACTAACGTCTGTAATGACTTGGCTTCTTCTAGAAATTCTTCCTCAGTTCTCGGTGCAGAACTCCAATTATTGACAAAGGCACGGTTAAAGAGGTGATAAAGGCTGATACAATCCTGTTCAAATCCTTCGCCTTTAGTTCTAATCGGACGAAACGTGATACCCGATTTACAGGCAATCTGATAGGCTTTCTTAAACTTATCCGATAAGGGCTTATCGAGGGGAAAATCATAAGAGTATGCATCCTTCGCTTTTTGCCAGCCCTCTTTTTCCAGCAATTCGGGATAGTAGGGGGGATTATAGGGCATCATCACCATGGGCGGCGTATCAAAGCCATCGACCAAAAATAAACAATTATTGTGGGTCGATAAATCAATCGGTCCCCGCGCCACAGTCATCCCTTGTTCACGCAACCACTGACAAGCCGCATTCAGGAGAGATTGCGCGATCGCGAAATCTTGGACACATTCAAAAAACCCAAATAAACCAACCGTTTTCCCCTCTCGTTCAATTAACCGTTGATTCACCGCCGCCACAATTCGCCCCACCGCTTGGGAAGGGTGGGACGAGTCGAGGGCAATAAATTGCTGTAATTTGCCGTAGCCAAAAAAGGGATTATCGGGGGCAAATTGCTTCGCTACATCGCTACGCAGCGGCGGTATCCAATTGGGGTCATTCCCATAGACTCGTGCAGGTACATCCAGAAACAAGTCCTGGTCGGCTGGAGTGGCTACAGTGCGAATTTTGTCATTTGTCATTTGTCATTCGTCAAATAACCAATAACCCAGGACAAGTTAGGCGCTGATCATGGGTTTATATAAAAAATCTCGTGTTGCTACCATGGCGGCGACTAATTTATCCATTTCCTCCTTAGTATGCAGAGCATTTGCCGTCATCCGGATACGGGGTTTGGCAATAAACCAAATGGGTGATACCCAAATCCCATGATTCTCTAACATATACTGACCAAACAATTTCGGATTAATTTCTGAGGGTAAAATAACCGGGATAACGTTAGTTTCACCAATGGCATCAAATCCGGCTTCGACTAAGCGCGATCGCAAGTAGCGAGTATTTGCCTGAAGCTTTTTCACCAAGTCGGGATGACGGCGCACCTGACGAATGCTCTCCAAGGCGGCGGCTGCTAGAGGTGGTGACAAGGAAACCGTACCAATCGACGTGGGCGAAACATTTAATAAGGGAATCAATTCTGGCAGAGGACTGCTAATTGCCGCCCCCGCTGACGCGGCAAACTTGGAAAACGTGGTCATAATCAGCGGCACAACACCTTGCTCCATGGTGTATTGGGGTAGGATGCCAAAATGCTCGTAGATGCCGCCACCTGTCGCCCCAATCGCCCCACTAGCATGAGCTTCATCCATCACCAAGACACTGCCTTCGTAATGTCGCAGCACCTCGATCATATCGGGGAGGGGGGCAATATCCCCATCCATTGAGAATACTGCATCAGAAATCACCATAATTCGATCTTGGGGACGAGCATAGCGACGCAGTTTCCGCGATAAGTCCTCTACATCACAGTGGCGATAGGCTCTCACCCGCACACGCGGACTATGACCAAATAACTTTCCAGAACGAGTTCCCGCGTTGACGACGGCTGAGAGAATACAGCCATGGTTGAGGACATCAGTCAAAATTAATGTCTCACGGGTATGCTGAAAGCCAGGAACGGGAATAGCCAAATGGCAAAACGCATCCATTAGGGCTTGCATCGCCATCCACGCATTCAAAAAGAGTTGGGTATGGGGTAGGTGCTTAAACTCCGAAATCTCTTGCTCGAGCTGCCGATGCAAATCGATGCGACCACTCAGGACTGAGGTTGAACTGTTAGACGTACCGTATTGAAAAATAGCATCAACTGCTGCTTGGCGAACCGCCTCGTTCTGAACCAGACCCAAGACATCATTCGTACAGAACGTGAGAACCGTCTGACGCTTTCCTGTGGCGACTGATTCTATCTCGACTAAATTCCCCTGCTTTTGATGGCAAACATATTCGTCGGGCGCTAATCCACTTTCGTACCACCGCTGGACGTACTCTTTGACAACTTCCACAACCTTACTCCTCTCACCTTTTCCTAGATAGACTACCGCTTCTAGCTAAAAATGTGTGTTTTTCTCTCAACTTTAAGTGATTATCCCGACTGAATATCAAGCTCCATGTTGGCGATTTTATAGAGTACACGGTAATCCTATATAATACGGGGTGATTGGACAGGGCGGCTTATGACAGACAATAATGCTGGCACATTGGCGATCGCTCTCGTTGCTGCTTTTTTGATTTCTGCTCTAGCAGGGTAGCATAAAACGCAGCCCCCTGCGGGATTTGTTTTAATCCAAGCCTCCGGAATACCCCACTCGCCTACGGGATGGGCAGTGATCAAGGAGGTGGTTGAGTGGGTTTGGATGCCCCTGAAACCAATAACTCCGTTGAATGAGCAACGGCACGACAGTGGCGATTTTCGCTTGGACTTTGCTCACAGTATGTACAACGGGCATCCCAAAACCGTCTAAATAGGGGCTGCTGAATAAGTGTTGTGGTGAGGGAGAGCGGGGGAAGCTGGGGGAGCTGGGGGAGCAAGGGTACATTTTTCCTGAGCAAGGTGATGCCATAAATTTGAAGAGTTTGAATTGGTTTTCGTCTGGCTGCTTGCCATTTAGGATTATTTATAGCCTTTTAATTTAACGGCTAAACGTCGAGCCAAATTTCCCACTATTGCCAGCCAGCATTTCTCTCTATTAGACAATTCATTACCTAGTAGAGGCACGACATGTCGTACCCCTACAGGTAGCTTACTCTTCTTACTCCTACACTCTCACACCTTTGCACTCAGGCAATTTCAACCGAAAACCTTTCGAGCAATTGTCCTTAACCTGTCGGTTGAGACGATGCAGGTTGAGACGATGCCGAATTCAATTTAGGAGCAGTTATTGGCGGCGAGGACGGTGGTTTTTCTTCCCATCCTGGAGGCGCAAACTGGGGCAAAATTTCCCGACTGAAGGCTTCGGCGGCTTTGGAACGGTAGCGATGGGGATTGACGATTAAAGACAGCGTTCGCTTCACCACGACGCCTTCTATCGTTGCTCGGTGTAAGACACCCATTTGTAATTCTTTTTCGATGGCTGAAATAGACACAAACGCTGCACCCAATCCCGATTGCACGGCGTTTTTAATTGCCTCAATTGAGTTGAGTTCCATCTCAATCTTCAGGCGTCGGGTATCAATATCACAGCGCGTGAGAACCTGGTCGATTACCTTACGAATCGTGGATTGGGAGTCGAGCGCAATAAATTGTAACTTATACAAATCCTCCTTATGCACGGTTCCCACCTTTGCCAGGGGGTGAAAGACAGGTAAAATTAGCGCCAACTCGTCTTCCGAGTAGGGCATAATATGTAAAGTTTCTTGAAGATCCGTGGGGACTTCACCGCCAATGATGGCTAAATCAACCTGTCCATTGGAAACAGACCAAGAAGTACGGCGCGTCGAGTGAACTTGTAATTGTACCGACACATCGGGATACTTCTGTCTAAACAAGCCAATCATTCGAGGTAAGAGATAGGTTCCCGTGGTTTGAGAGGCGCCCACAATCAGCGTCCCACCCTGGAGATTCTGTAAATCCTCAATCGCCCGACAGGTTTCCTGACAAAGGGTGAGAATTTTTTCACCGTAGCTTAGGAGTAAGTGTCCGGCTTCTGTCAATTGAGCGCGACGTCCGCCTCGGTCAAATAAGGGGACATCAAGCTGTCGTTCCAAGTTTTGCACTTGTAAACTCACAGCCGGTTGGGAAACGTACAAACTATCCGCCGCACGTTTAAAACTCCCCTCAGAAGCGATTGCTTTGAGAATCCGGAGTTGATCGAGAGTGAAAGGAAGGTCAGACATAGGAGCTAAACCATCAAAAAAGGAGCAATAACAGGCAATCCCAGGGGGGTTGAAGATGGGATTTAACGTCAACGATAGTAGGAATTGCCAACAACGAACGTGTAAACCTGTGCCTGAAATCGACAGTAACATAAGACGGGATCAAGTCCTTGAGTATTCTTGCTAGGATGAATTGGGCAACGAATCAACATCAGGATTTATGGGGGTCTTGACTAACGTGACATCCAGTCATTGGGTAATGGCTGGACTACTTTTGGGATTTGCGATCGCGCATAGTGGTCTAGCTGCATTGCGACCTTGGGCTGAACAACGGATTGGCGCGAGGTTCTATCGAATTTTATTTGCTCTGGTTAGCCTATCTCTTGCTGTTGTATTAATTATTTACTTTTTCAACCACCGCTATGATGGGATTCAATTGTGGCGGGTGCAGGGAATTCCGGGGATCAAGTCCCTAGTCTGGTGGCTTTCAGCGATTTCTTTTTTGTTTCTCTACCCCGCCACATTCAACCTGTTAGAAATCGCCGCCATCCAGAAACCCCAAGTTCATCTCTACGAAACCGGCATCATTCGCATTACCCGACATCCGCAAATGGTGGGACAGGTGATCTGGTGTATTGCTCACACCCTCTGGATTGGCACAAGCTTCACTCTACTCACCTCGGTAGGATTAATTTTGCACCATTGTTTTGGCGTTTGGCATGGGGATCAACGGCTTTCCAAACGCTATGGCGACGCCTTTGAGTCTGTCAAAGAGCGTACCTCGGTTTTTCCTTTCCTGGCGTTAATTCAGGGACGCCAAACCCTGAAATGGGAAGAATTTATCCGTCCCGCCTATCTTGGGGTAATTGGCTTTATCGGCTTGTTGTGGTGGGCGCATCCCCTACTTATGCGAGCAACTGCCCAAATAAATTGGTAAAATTAGCGGATTTGTTGTTCAAATAATCCCAATTCGATGTAGCATGATCCCAAGGCTAGAGTAAAAATTCAATAGAATTCGAGGGATCATGGTGTTGTCGGTGAACGAGCAGACGTTTAAGCAATACGTTTTAGAAAACTCCAAGATGGTTCTGGTTGATTTTTGGGCACCTTGGTGTGGGCTGTGTCGCCTAATCCAGCCAATGTTGGAGGACGTACAGCAGGAATGGAGCGATCAGATTGAAGTGGTGCGGGTGAATGCAGATAATAGTCTCAGGCTTGCCAGTACCTATCAACTCAAATCTTTACCCACCTTGCTTTTATTTGAAAACGGTCAGTTAGTGGAGCGATTAGAAGGCTTTCAAGGACGAGATGACTTGCGCTTGGCGATTCAAAATCTGATCGGGGACAATCAATCGCAGTTTTCAGCATCCATTGGGCAAGGTTTAACCCATACCGCCTTAGAGAGTGCCACTCAATCAGCCGCCTAGTAGATAAAGGCAGAGGGCAGAGGGCTGTAAGGTTTACGGTATCTGCTTTTTGGCTTATTGTTAACGAATAAGTATTTGAAGCCACGATGCACTGAACTATTCGTTTTGTTGAGGCATCACTATCAGCAAAATTAATCAACCCAGGAGTTTTCTTGTCAACAACCCCACCCACAAGGGGATGGGGTTTTCCCGGCGAATTTTATAAAATAAGTATTTCTACTTGAGGTTGGCTCACACTGAGCCAACTTTCTTTTTGTATAGGTATATGTCACAGTTGTTAACGGTTTGTCAAAATAGTAAAGAAATCTAAAGTAAGCTGTCTTCCATGGAACCGCTTTATCAATATGCCTGGTTGATCCCGGTCTTGCCCTTGGCAGGGGCAATGCTAGTCGGCTTAGGGCTTATCTCATTCAACAAAACCACGAATCAGCTACGGCAGTTATCGTCCGTGTTCGTCGTCTCCCTGCTGGGGGCGGCGATGGTGCTGTCGTTTGCCATCTTCTGGAGTCAATTTCACGGACATGAACCGTTTACCCGTACCCTGGAATGGGCGGCAGCGGGGAATTTTCACCTGATGATGGGGTACACCATCGACAACCTGACGGCGTTGATGCTAGTGGTTGTTTCCACCGTCGCCTTTCTGGTCATGGTGTATACCGACGGCTACATGGCACACGACTCCGGTTATGTGCGCTTCTATGCCTATTTGAGCCTGTTTAGTTCCTCAATGTTGGGTCTGGTGATTAGTCCCAACCTGATACAGGTTTATATTTTCTGGGAACTGGTGGGCATGTGTTCGTACCTACTCATCGGATTCTGGTACGATCGCAAAGCTGCCGCTGATGCTTGTCAAAAAGCCTTTGTGGTTAACCGGGTGGGGGACTTTGGTCTCCTTTTAGGTATCCTGGGGCTGTACTGGGCAACCGGTAGCTTTGAGTTTGATGTCATGGGCGCCCACTTAGAAGCGTTTGTCGAATCCGGTTATATTAGCAGCGGACTCGCCGCCCTGTTTGCCGTATTAGTCTTTTTAGGACCCGTTGCCAAATCTGCTCAATTTCCCTTGCATGTTTGGCTTCCTGACGCGATGGAAGGTCCTACCCCCATTTCCGCACTGATTCACGCCGCGACAATGGTGGCGGCTGGGGTATTTCTGATTGCCCGGATGTATCCCGTGTTTGAAAATATCCCCCTAGCGATGACAGTCATTGCCTGGACGGGAGGATTTACCGCCTTTTTAGGGGCAACCATCGCCCTGACCCAAAATGACATCAAAAAGGGTCTTGCCTATTCCACAATCTCCCAGTTAGGCTACATGGTCATGGCAATGGGGATTGGCGCATACAGTGCCGGGTTATTCCACCTGATGACCCACGCTTATTTTAAAGCCATGCTTTTCCTCTGTTCCGGTTCGGTGATTCATGGCATGGAAGCCGTGGTGGGTCATGATCCGGATTTAGCCCAGGATATGCGGCTGATGGGGGGATTGCGGAAGTATATGCCGATTACTTCCCTAACCTTTCTAATTGGCACCCTGGCAATTTGTGGGATTCCTCCCTTTGCCGGGTTCTGGTCAAAGGATGAAATCTTAGGTAATGCTTTTGCCGCGTCTCCAGGGCTGTGGGTGGTCGGTTGGCTAACGGCTGGACTGACTGCTTTCTATATGTTCCGCATGTATTTCATGACCTTTGAGGGCGATTTCCGGGGGAATATCACCAGTATTAAGGAACAAATTAAAGGGGCTGTGGCTGAACCTGCACCCGCGTTTGGACCCGGTGCCATGGATAGGCGGGAATTAGAGGCTGAGGATCATGATCATGACCATGGGCATAGTGAGTCTCCCCATGAATCACCCTTAACCATGACCTTACCCTTACTGTTACTCGCTGTCCCCTCAACCCTGATTGGTTTGGTAGGGATGCCCTTTGACAACTACTTTGAGGAATTTATCCACGCCCCTGGAGAAACCGTGGCGGAAGTGGTGAGTCATGAAGCGGCGTTTAACTGGAGTGAGTTTCTGGTTATGGCAGGTTCCTCTGTAGGGATTGCCCTGATTGGCATTACCGTGGCGTCGCTGATGTACCGGATGGGGCAAATTGATCCAAGTGCGATCGCGAAAAACTTTACATCGCTTTACAAGTTTTCCCTCAACAAGTGGTATTTCGATGATCTTTATAATCGGCTGTTCGTCCAGGGAAGTCGCCGCCTAGCCCGCCAGGTGATGGAAGTAGACTACCGTGTGGTCGATGGTGCGGTTAATTTAACCGGTTTAGTTGCCCTGATTAGTGGTGAAGGACTGAAATATCTCGAAAACGGTCGCGCCCAATTCTATGCGCTGATTGTTTTTGGGGCAGTTCTCGGTTTTGTGATTGTTTCTGGGTTGTCTTAAAAATGTGTCATTTGTCCTTTGTCCTTTGTTCTATCCTGTGGCAAATTGTGTCTCTGTTGTCATTCGTTCAGAGTTAGTTCACTTGATAACGAATGGCTAATGACCAATGACTAATGACGAATAACCAATGACCAATGACCAATGACCAATGACTAATGACTAATGACTGATTTTCCTTGGTTAACCGTAATTATTCTGTTTCCCATCGTCGCTTCTGTCGGCATTCCTTTATTGCCGGAGAAGAATGGCGTATGGGAACGCTGGTATGCCCTGATTGTTGGGCTAATTGATTTTACGTTGATCGTTTGTGCCTTCGTCATCAACTATGACTTTGCCAATCCGGGACTACAACTGGTTGAAAAATATGCTTGGGTGCCCACTCTGGACTTGAATTGGTCGGTGGGGGTGGATGGCTTATCGATGCCGTTGGTCCTGCTGACGGGGTTTATGACGACGTTGGCAATCCTGGCGGCTTGGCCCGTAACCCTAAAGCCGAAGCTGTTTTACTTCCTGATGCTGGCAATGTACGGCGGTCAAATTGCCGTGTTTGCGGTTCAGGATATGCTGTTGTTTTTCCTGGCGTGGGAACTGGAGTTAATTCCGGTGTATTTGCTGCTGTCGATTTGGGGCGGCAAGAAGCGGCTGTATGCAGCGACGAAGTTTATTCTGTATACGGCAGGGGGTTCGCTATTTATTTTGATTGCAGCCTTGGCGATGGCATTCTATGGGGATACTGTCACCTTTGATATGCGATCGCTCGCTTTAAAGGATTATGCCCTAAATCTGGAACTGTTGCTCTATGCGGCGTTTCTGATTTCCTACGGGGTCAAGTTACCGATTTTCCCCTTACATACGTGGTTACCCGATGCCCACGGGGAAGCCACCGCCCCAGTCCACATGTTGCTGGCGGGGATTCTGTTGAAGATGGGCGGCTATGCCCTAATTCGCATGAATGCCGGGATGTTACCTGATGCCCATGCCTATTTTGCCCCGGTGTTGGTGATTTTGGGGGTGGTGAATATCGTGTATGCGGCATTAACCTCTTTTGCCCAAAGGAATCTGAAGCGCAAGATTGCCTATTCCTCGATTTCCCACATGGGCTTTGTCTTAATTGGGATTGGGTCATTTACTGACTTGGGGTTGAGTGGGGCGGTGTTGCAAATGGTGTCCCACGGCTTAATTGGGGCGAGTCTGTTCTTCTTAGTTGGGGCAACTTATGACAGAACCCATACCCTAATGTTGGATGAAATGGGGGGTGTCGGTCAAAAGATGCGGAAGATTTTTGCCATGTGGACAACTTGTTCGATGGCGTCTCTGGCGTTACCGGGGATGAGTGGGTTTGTGGCAGAGTTAATGGTGTTTGTCGGATTTGCCACGTCGGATGCCTACAATTCCACGTTTAAGGTAATTGTGGTCTTTTTGGCAGCCGTTGGGGTGATTCTGACGCCGATTTATCTGCTGTCCAATCTGCGGGAAATCTTCTACGGTTCTGAGAATAAGGAACTGGTGGAACACGAGGTTTTACAGGATGCGGAACCGCGTGAGGTGTTTATTATTGCTTGTTTGCTAGTGCCGATTATTGGGATTGGCTTGTATCCCAAGCTAATCACGCAGATGTATGACTCGACGACGCAGCAGTTAACCGCCCGGTTGCGCGGTTCGGTACCGACGTTAGCGGAAGGGAATCCGCCCGTTGTATCAATGGTAGCCCCAGAAATTGGGGGACGCGATCGCGTGGGGGTAGAAGTTTCGCCACCTGTGCGTTAGCGCTGCTGGTTTTAATTTGAGGTAGGGGTATGGCAATGCCGTACCTCTATTTTTTTGACAGTTCTTGCTGACATATAGCAGTAGATACATCGATTAGGACAAACGAACTATTGTAGAGACGCGCCATGGCGCGTCTCTACTACCAAATGATGTGTCCTAACCGCTATGGCGATTGCTATAAAAGGTTGAGAAAAGGGCGACCCTTGTAAATTAAAATGAACCATAAACCGAAGCTTGTTCAACGGCGTAAATCATAACAACCGTGTCAATATATATTCGAGAAGAGTCAGGCAAATTTAGCTGTCCCATGCATCCCTTTCGGCTTGTAAATCTCGATTAATTTCTTCGAGGTTTCGACTAGAGGGGCGTTGAGCGTGGATTTCTGCCAATATTTCCAGAATAGATTGTTCCGTTGATTGGGTTGGCTTTTCTGGCAACAGAAGAATGACTTCAATGGTTTTTCCGACTGTATTGAGGGCGGTATCAGGGGGTAAGTCAATTTCGATTTTATTGCCCGGTAAAACTTTGGCTTCAATTCGTAAGGCTGATTGCATCATAGGATTCATTTATTAGGTTTTATCTCAACTGTTTCAAGTTTGTTATTTGGCACTATCTGTAGATGACGCTGAGTATAAAGACTGAGAATTTGCTGGGTATACTGACTTTCATTGTATTACAAAACAATGAGCTTTAATAGTTAGTGCTGCTGGTTTCCAGGTTTAGGTAGGGACACGGCATTGCCATGCCTCTATTTTTTTAGTTACCATACATGACATAAGACATAAGACATAAGACGAATGACAACCATTACCATTCGCGAACAGGAATCAACCGATAACGGATTTACCGCGACTCTCAGTTTTGATGGGCGGGTGAATTATCCGATTACAATTACTGACCCCTTCACCCCGAAACAAGAACAGAGTCTGGAATGGTATTTTGAGGAATGGTTGGTGTTTCCCCAATTGGGAACGGTGAAGGCAGCACAGGCGAAGGAATCGGTTAAGGCTTACGGGGAACAATTATTTGAGCAGGTATTTAGAACCAATATTGACGCCTATAGCGAGTATCGGCAAATCCGGGGGAATTTAAGTCAGATTCAAATAGAGATTGAAAGCCAGACGCCAGAGTTTCAAGCGCTGCATTGGGAAGCCCTGCGTGATCCGGATTTATCGCGTCCTTTGGCGGTGGATTGTCTGATGCTGCGGAAGCATACCAAACCCGTTCCCATTGGCGCAAGTATGCCAGCTTTTCCGGTGATTAATTTACTTTTGGTGACAGCACGACCGGATCAGGAAAGAGATGTAGGCTATCGTACCATTTCCCGTCCCTTAATTGAAGCGATTGAGACGGCAAAGTTACGGGTAAATGTGGAGTTATTGCGTCCGGCTACATACAAGGCGTTATCCGATAAGTTGGAGGAGAAAGGGGCGGGCTATTATCATATTATTCATTTTGACGCCCATGGCTCGTTGATGAGTTATGAGCAATATCAGAAGGGGAAAAAACGGAAGCGGTATACGTTTCAGGCGCGGTGGGGGCGAGAGGATATTGCTGGGTATGAAGGGGTGAAGGCGTTTCTGTTTTTGGAGGGGGAAAGTCAGGGAAAGGCTGATCCGGTGGAGGCGTCGGAGTTGGCGGGTTTGTTGACAGGAAAAGGGATTCCGGTTTGTATTTTAAATGCTTGTCAATCGGGGAAACAGATTTCTGCTTCTCTTACTCCTACTCCTACTCCTATTCCCCCCCTTTCAAAGGGGGGGACGGGGGGGGATAAAACCAATGCGTCGCCAGAGTCTTTAGATAGTAAGGCGGGATTAGGTGGTGGGGAAGTATCCCCCCCAACCCCCCTTCGTAAGGGGGGAGAAAATGCCCCAGCCCTCCGGGGAGAAGATGCCCGCGAAACCAGTTTGGGGAGTCGCCTCATGGTGGCGGGAATGCATACAGTAGTCGCGATGGGCTATTCCGTAACCGTAACCGCCGCCTCCTTATTAATCGAAACGGTTTATCGCCAAGTCTTTGCTGAAAAAACCATTCGGGAAGCCCTCCGCTTGGGACGCCGCGAACTCTTTAATAATAAAGGACGTAAAGCTTATTATAACCAAACGATTGACTTAGAAGACTGGCTCTTACCTGTGGTTTATACCAATCAGCCCGTTAATCTGAATTTACGGGAATTTACGCCCCAGGAAGAAGAAGACTATTATGCCGCACGTCAGCAGCAGTATCGGTTTACTCCACCCACCTATGGCTTTGTCGGGCGCGATTTGGAGATTCTCAAGATAGAAAAGGCATTGCTGCGCCATACTATTCTCCTGTTGCGGGGGATGGGGGGAACGGGGAAAACTACGCTACTGAATTATTTACGGGAATGGTGGCAAACCACTCACTTTGCTGAAGCTATCTTTTATTTTGGCTATGACACAAAAGCCTGGACATTGAAGCAAATCCTGCGGGAGATTGGTAAGCAGGTTTATGATAAGTTCGAGTTCAGCCGATTTCAGGCAATGAATCCGGCGGCGCAGGTGCAGAAATTAGCGGAGAAACTGAAAACCGAGAATCATATCCTGATTTTGGATAACTTGGAATCGGTGACGGGGAAACGGTTGGCGATTAAACATACGTTATCGAAGAAGAAGCGAGAGGAAATTCAGGACTTTATCAGCCGATTAGTGGGTGGGAAAACGCGGGTGGTGTTGGGTTCCCGCAGTGGCGAGGAGTGGTTACAGGGGATATTTGGCGATAATGTGTATCCGTTACAGGGATTAGATGTTCAGGCGCGTTCAGAGTTGGCGCAAAAGATATTAGAACGGTATTTACCGAAATCGCGGATTCCGCAGATACGGGAAGATAAAGCCTTTATCCGATTAATGAAACTCTTGGCGGGGTATCCCTTGGCGATGGAGGTAGTGTTGGCGAATCTGAAGCAGCAATCCCCGGCGGAGATTGTCGCGGGGTTGGAGAAGGCGGATATTGCGTTGGATTCGGGGAGTGAGGATAAGACGGAGAGTATTGTTCAATGTGTAGAGTATTCCCATCGGAATTTGTCGGCGGCGGCGCAGCAATTGTTGTTGTGTTTAGCGCCGTTTAGTTGGTTTATTGATCGCAGGGATATGGGGAATTATGTGAATCAGTTGCAGCAGTTAGCACCGTTTCAGGATTATCCGTTTGATGAGTTTGATGGGGCGATTCAAGAGGCGATTAATTGGGGGTTGTTGTCGAACCTCTCCCCCAGCCCCTCTCAATCCCCCCAACCCCCCTTTGAAAGGGGGGCTAATGAGAGATTGTTAAGGATTCAGCCGGTTTTTCCTTATTTCTTGCGGATGAAGCTGAATCAACAGGATGCAGCGATGCGGGAAGCCTTGCGCGAGGGGTTTAAACGTCACTATTTGGGGTTGGCGGGTGCTTATCAGCAATTGATGGAATCGAAGCAGGCGGAAGAACGACAACTGGGGATTTTCTTCTGTCAACTGGAGTATGAAAATCTCTACAATGCCCTGCAACTCTGTTTAGAGAAGCAGGAAACCGTCAATATCTTTTTCTGTTTGGCTGAATACTTTGTGCAGATTAATGATATCCAGAGTAAGCTAAAACTCTCAAAATTCGTCTGTCAGGCACAAGCGGCATATCCGGCATCATTACACACAGGTGAAATTGGGCTGGAAATTGTCATGGCACAGGATCGGTTAGCCTATTGTTACCTAGAAACTCAGAATTATGCACAAGCCAAAGCCGCTTATCAGCAGGTGCTGGAACTAACCCAACAGCTTACCGGGGTAGAGGAGAGACAGAAACAGCGTTGGATGGCTACCATCTATCACCAATTAGGAGCAGTTGCCCAAAAGTTACGGGAGTATGAGCAGGCAAGGCAATACTATCAGCAGGCTCTGGATATTAAGATTGAATTTCGCGATCGCTACTCTCAAGCTGGCACCTATCACAATTTAGGAATGGTTGCCCAAAAGTTACGGGAGTATGAGCAGGCAAGGCTATACTATCAGCAGGCTCTGGATATTTACATTGAATTTCGCGATCGCTACAATCAAGCTAAAACCTATCACCAGTTAGGAATAGTTGCCGAAGAGTTACGGGAGTATGAGCAGGCAAGGCTATACTATCAGCAGGCTCTGGATATTAAGATTGAATTTCGCGATCGCTACGAACAAGCTGGCACCTATCACCAGTTAGGAATGGTTGCCCAAGAGTTACGGGAGTATGAGCAGGCAAGGCTATACTATCAGCAGGCTTTGGATATTTTCATTGAATTTAGCGATCGCTACAATCAAGCTAAAACCTATCACCAGTTAGGAATGGTTGCCGAAGAGTTACGGGAGTATGAGCAGGCAAGGCTATACTATCAGCAGGCTCTGGATATTAAGATTGAATTTCGCGATCGCTATTCTCAAGCTCGCACCTATCACCAGTTAGGAAATGTTGCCGAAGAGTTACGGGAGTATGAGCAGGCAAAGCTATACTATCAGCAGGCTCTGGATATTGACATTGAATTTCGCGATCGCTATTCTCAAGCTGGCACCTATCACCAGTTAGGAAATGTTGCTGTAGAGTTACGGGAGTATGAGCAGGCAAGGCAATACTATCAGCAGGCTCTGGATATTTACATTGAATTTCGCGATCGCTACGCTCAAGCTAGCACCTATCACCAGTTAGGAGTAGTTGCCCAAAAGTTACGGGAGTATGAGCAGGCAAAGCTATACTATCAGCAGGCTCTGGATATTTACATTGAATTTAGCGATCGCTTATCTCAAGCTATGATGTATAACAATTTAGGAGAAGTTGCTCAAGCGTTACGGGAGTATGAGCAGGCAAAAGCTTACTATCAGCAGGCTCTGGATATTAAGATTGAACTAAATAATCGCTACTCTCAAGCTCACACCTATCAAAATTTAGGATTACTGGCAGAAGCCCAGGAAAACTACGCCGAAGCCAGGGTGAATTTACAGACAGCTTTAGAGATATTCCTAGAATATCAGGATGACTATCGGGCTGACGTTGTACGGGAACTCTTAGCACAACTCCCAGATTGAGAAGGGCACGATGATATCGTGCCCCTACCCCATCAATTATCCCTGGGTGTCGTAGGGGTACAGCATTGCCGTACCCTGATCCGATGAATTCGCGCCAAGGTAAAAACCAATGCTGGCAAGCCTTTCCCCCTCATCCCCTAACCCCTTCTCCCACCCCCCTCGTTCCCCCCTACCCCCCTCATTCCCCCCTACAAGAGGGGGGAGGACTAAGGATGCTTCGCTTTTTTGGCAAGGGGGGAGGACTAAGGATGCTTCGCGTTTTTTGCACGGGAGAAGGGGGATCGGATGCTCTTGCTCCCCTCTCCCAAGCTTGGGAGAGGGGCTGGGGGTGAGGGCTGGCGTGGGAGAGGGGTTAATGTCAACCCATAAATCCGGTTAAAATAAAAGAATCCTTGCCCTCTTCAACAATAGCCAGGGCAACGGGAATCTTCACATCAGGAAACACAACCATGCCCTATCAAAATATTAGTGCCAGCCTCTCAGACACCGATATCGAAGAAATCAACACCGCCTTACAAACCATCGAACAGAAACTCCCCTTTCTAATTAACCTTAGCCCCAAAGAACGCCATGATCTGTATAAAATGGGCGATAAAAGTTTAGCCTTTGTCAACAATAGCCTCAACGCCGCCCAATCTAACCCTGGCATTCTCCCCGCCAACTTCAGCACCGAGGAATTCGAGCGCGACTATCAACTGGCGTTGCGTCTTTCCGAGTTACTCATCCGACTCCAGCAACTGACAGAAAAGGTGGATGATACCCTGATAGCCGTGGGGAGTGAAGCCATGAAAAGCAGCCTAACCGTTTATGACTACGTGAAAATGGCATCGAAAACCACACCGGGGTTAAAAAGCGTGGCGGAGCAGTTAAAAGAACGCTTTAAAGGGGTGAAAACAAGAGGGAATGGGAGTTCATCAGGGGAGGAGTCAAACGCTGAGAGTGATGAATGACACTCTAAGCGTGGTGGGAGGACACTCTGAGCCTCGCGGGAGACACTCTAAGCGTGGTGGGAGGACACTCTAAGCGTGGCGGATGACACTCCGAGCGTAGTGGGAGGACACTCTGAGCGTGGCGGGAGACGCTCTAAGCGTGCTGGGAGGACACTCTGAGCGTGGCGGATGACACTCCGAGCGTAGTGGGGGGACACTCCGAGCGTGGCGGATGACACTCCGAGCGTCGTCGAGGAGTCTCAAGGTGACAAAGTTTACCCGAACAAACCAAAGAGCAAGGCTTCAAGCCTCAACCATCAGCATCTACACCCCTGCGATACCGATCTGAAAATTGTTCTAGTAACACACACAAAGGTCATTCGTTTAGATAACCTTGGCTACGGCTTGAAGATCATGTTCTAGGTCTGCCTCAGTATAGTGTAGATAAGCCCCTTCTCGTTTGAGAAATTCATCAACGGCTAAACGAGTGGGTAAATTAAGCATTCGTCGGACTTCACCTGCGGTAAGGATACCCGATTTATAGGCTTGAGCCGCCATAATTTCTAATGAGCGCTGGGGCAAATTGTGCCATTTTTCTGTCAAACGATTACCGATATCATCAGGTATTTCAAGGCTAATTTGCATATTAAATAATACTTGGCTGTCTGGTTCATTAGAATTTATATTAATTATAGTTGTTAGGGTAGGTTGGGTTTCGACTTCGCAAGGGTTCAAGAGATGCTCTTGAAATCGAATTGACGCACCAATACCAGATAGGGTAGGGGCACGATAATATCGTGCCCTTCAAATAGCCAGATAGATAGGATAAGGGTACGGCAATGCCGTACCCCTACAGCTCGGTTTAGGGGAAGCCTCAACTCCCCTCTTGCTCCCCTCTCCCAAGCTTGGGAGAGGGGCTGGGGGTGAGGGCTGACAGGGGGTGAGGGCTGGCGTAGCACGTCAGGAAAGGGCGCACGTCGGGAATGGGCGCACGTCGGTGCGCCCCTACGGTTTGGTTTAGGGGAATTTGGCCCAGACGCGCAATTCTACACCTTTTGGCTTGCCACTCTGCCGCGATGATACAATATCAACGATAGGGAATAGGTTTACCAACAGGTTCGGTTAGCATGGTGTGGGAGTATGACGAGAATATTCCCAAAGCCGATTTACTCTACGATGAACTTTTGCAAGAATTGTCGGATGAGGGTTTGATATGAAACGAAAGCCAATCGGTGAGTTAAGAAAACAAATGACACCTGAACAACTAGCCGA
Organism: Coleofasciculus sp. E1-EBD-02; assembly: GCF_040218245.1. Taxonomy (NCBI): domain Bacteria; kingdom Bacillati; phylum Cyanobacteriota; class Cyanophyceae; order Coleofasciculales; family Coleofasciculaceae; genus Coleofasciculus; species Coleofasciculus sp. E1-EBD-02. The sequence continues at coordinate 18,226 of NZ_JAVJQN010000238.1, forward strand.
GAGTCAAACTCGCGCTCAACTGGCGTCGTTGTCTCTGACTTTAGCCGAGTTACGTCAATCTCTCGGTGTTACCCAACAAGATATGACTGATGAACTTGGTGTTGTTCAGTCTGCTTTGTCTAAACTTGAAAATCAAGAGGACATTCAAATTTCTACTCTATACCGCTATATTAAGGCTTTGGGTGGAACGCTCCAACTGGTTGCTCATTTCCCGGATAGAGATGTGATTATTTCTCAGTTCGAGTCTTAGCGATGGGAGGGCGCACGTCGGTGTAGGGCGCACGTCGGGCAAACAAATGAATTGTGACGATTACGGGAAACCTCAACTCCCCTCTTGCTCCCCTCTTGCTCCCCTCTTGCTCCCCTCTCCCAAGCTTGGGAGAGGGGCTGGGGGTGAGGGCTGACTGGGGGTGAGGGCTGACTGGGGGTGAGGGCTGACTGGGGGTGAGGGCTGACTGGGGGTGAGGGCTGGCGTAGCACGTCAGGAAGAGGGCGCACGTCGGGAAAGGGCGCACGCCATGCGCCCCTACTTGCCCGGTAATGACTTGGAATCGGACGGTTCTGTATATTGGCAGAAAATATTTAGCCCAATCTTGAGAATATACAATACCACCACGGTAGCGATCGCGGGATCAAGGGGAAATCCGGCTAACCCTACCAAATACACAATTAATCCCGTCAGCAAGGGTGTACTTCCCGGATTCTTGGTGTACTCCTGTACCTTGGTGCGAAAGCTATCATCGCCACACAATTCCTGACGCAACTGGTTCAGTGTCACCTCCCACAGGGATTTGTCGGCAAAATCCGGGATTGTATCATATTTCTGAAAATACAGTTCCTCAAAGGATGCCTCAATATCCCCATTATGGTCTTTGAGAAGTGCGATCGCGTCCTGGGCTGGATCATCGTTAGGTAAAATTGCTTGATAGGAATTCAGTTCTGAGGAGGTAAGTTGAGTATTCATACTGTCTACACAGGCTCAATCAGGGACGCAATAATAAGTCTGGCAATATAGGGAGATCATGATCTGGTATTGATTGTAGCCTGAGACATTCATGAGTGCGATCGCCTGGGCTTAGAGGTAGAATTAGACGCGATCGCGTGGGGTTAAAGGTATCACCACCTGTGCGGTAGCGCTTCTGGTTTCAATGTTTATTTTTTTGCTCTAGTTAACAGGCGAATCATCTACCGGATCAGGCTGAGAATTCGGTGGCTCAATACCCTCAATCTCTAAAGGGGTTTCACTATCAGCCGTTGGATTCACATCCAGTAGCGGCTCCGTTTCAGATTCTTGTTGCAGGCTTTCCTCCGCTTCCGGATTGTCTTCCTGGAGAGTGCGAATTTCTCGCTCTAATTGCTCCCATCCCTGCTCGAAAAATTCTTGAGTGGGAGTTCTGGCTTGAACCATTGCTCCACTCGTTATGCCGATTGTGGTGAGAATTGTAGTCAGTATAACAATTGTGAATTTCATTGCGATCGCCTTCCTTAAATTACTGTTGTAGAATGCCGAATCTGAAACTCTGCCAGCCTCACCCTGAATCTATAAGAGTTAGAAAAACTTGCCCCGCTTCAGAACGGTAAATCTACTGCTCTTAGCTTGACGTATATTTCTCTTTATGGTATATATTTTAGCCTAATTTCAGGAACATGTCTGAAAACCGTTTCCAGAAGAAAGAAGATGCAGAAGTTGTAGAGACGTTGCATGCAAAGTATCTACTATTCCTCCAACCGATACCCCAACTCTGCTAATCTCAGACGAGATTGTCGCCACTTAGGTTGCACTTTCACAAATAATTCTAAATAAACTTTACCGGCAATTAACTTTTGAATTTGCTGACGCGCCGCCGAACCAATACTTTTCAGCATACTGCCCTTTTTGCCAATTAAAATTCCTTTTTGCGACTCCCGTTCAACATGAATCGTGGCGAGGATGCGGGTAATTTTAGGTTCTTCCTCAACAGCATCAATGGTAATCGCGACGGAATGGGGAACTTCCTGGCGAGTCAACAGCAGAATTTGCTCTCGAATTAATTCTCCCATAATAAAACGTTCGGGTTGATCGGTGACTAAGTTCGGCGGATAATAATAGGGACCTGATTCTAGCCGCTCAATTAACTGTTCCTGCAAGGTTGCCAACCCGTCACCCGTCAAGGCAGAGAATTTTGTCACCTGCCAATTGTGGGGATCTACCAGTTGATGATACCCTTCATCTAAGCCTTTCCCTGGCGATTGTAAATCCGATTTGTTAATGCCCAGAATTACAGGTGTTGAGGTTTGGGTGAGTAGATTACTAATATAGCGATCGCCTCCTCCTGTGGGTGTCGCTCCATCCACGACAAACAGCACTACATCCACCGCTTCAATCGCAATCCTAGCATTTTGCACCAACACTTTCCCCAATTGATGATGGGGCTTGTGAATTCCTGGCGTATCCACAAAAATCAGTTGGGCATTGTCTGTCGTCAGAATCCCCTGCAAGCGGTTGCGAGTGGTTTGGGCGACGGGGGAGGTGATGGCAATTTTCTGCCCCACCAATTCATTCATTAACGTCGATTTGCCCACATTCGGGCGTCCAATGATACCGACAAAGCCAGATTTAAATCCCTCTGGGGCTTGAGGAATCATTACGGCGTCTGCGTCGGGGATTAAGGTGAAATTGTTACTGTCTTCCATATTTATAATTTTATATTGTAGGGGCGGGTTTAGGGACTAAATTAACCTATTCACCGATAACCCAACAACAAAACCCGCCCTCCCCACCGATAACCCAACAACAAAACCCGCCCTCCCCACCGATAACCCAACAACAAAATCCGCCCTTTCTCACCAATAACGGAACAACAACATCTATCTTTATCTACATAATTGATAAAACATACTCCCCTTCATTAACCGCATAATTCTTGGCAACGCTAAACACCAAACCATCGGATTCAGCCTGAACGTCAATTATTTGAGGTAAATCCCCTTCTCGATTAAAACTCAGTAATTGATACAAAGGCTGCTCAGCTTGAATTTGACTGCCCAACGGAACTCGTGATTGAATCATCCCCCCGACTGGAGCATAGTACGGCTTAATTTGGCTTTTTATGGTAAAGTTAACGGATTGAGAGGTTGTCTTCTCTAAGGGCAAATCTGGACAATCGACCAGTTGTTTTTGTGCCAAATAATTTTTGATCCCCAGAACTCCTTGTTTTACCGAGTCGGGATTCATTTCCATCCCCGAACCCAGTTCGAGTGTCCAAGACTCGACATCAAACTGAATCGCTTTACCCAAGGCGGCTAATTGCTTCTCCAATGCCAACCACGGCTTCATAAAGGCTTCGTCAAAGGCATCACCATCATATTCATTCATCAAAATACCGCGATCCAAGAGAAAAGCTTTGGCACTTTCCTCACGACTCTGGAAACAATACAAATAATCGATCGCCTGATTGGTGGAACTATGAATATCAATCACATAGTTAGCATCTAAACAGAGGGATTGAAGCTGATAGCGATAGCGTTCAGTAAAAGGAAGTCCGCTAGGAGACTGAAGTTCATCCAAATGTTGCTCAAAGCTGGATTGAATGCGTTCTAAATAATTGCGGCGGATTTCTTCAGGAGAGTGATGCACCTGAACTTTAGCAAACTCAGTTAAATCTTCGTCTTCTTTTTCGTAATCCCAAAATATCCGATTCCAATCTTTACCATCGTAGGGATTAAAGCGCCCAGTGGCAAAGAAGTGATTTCGCTGGTTAGTACCGATGGGATTACAGACAGGAACTAGCCAAATTTCTCCAGTGAGTTGACTATCCTCTAAGTGGCTGAAAAACTCAATCAGTTGGTGAATGACAGCATTGCCAACAATTTCTGAACCATGGAGATTGGCTTGAATGTATGCCTTTTTCCCAGGATTAGCGCCCATAAACTTATAGACTTGAATCGAGAGGCGATCGCCTGACGCGAGATGCTGAATCGGAATTGTGGTAATCGTGGGAACCATGGCGGTTTGATACAGGAAAGTATGAGGGCGAGGGTGTAGGGTGGGCGGAGACGACTAAATCGTTGCTAACATAAGAATCTTAACGGCATCATCTCGATCATTATGGGCAATAGTTTCGGGCATCTGTTTCGGATTACGACTTATGGGGAATCCCACGGCGGCGGTGTCGGTGTGGTGATTGATGGATGTCCACCCCAATTGGAGATTTCCGCCGCAGAGATTCAGTTTGAACTCGATCGCAGGCGTCCGGGACAAAGCAAGATTACCACCCCGCGCAAGGAAACCGATACCTGTGAAATTCTATCGGGCGTCTTTGAAGGAAAAACCTTGGGGACTTCCATTTCCATCTTTGTCCCCAACAAAGATACTCGCCCCCAAGATTACTCAGAGATGGCGGTTAAATATCGTCCATCCCACGCCGATGCCACCTATGATGCTAAATATGGGATTCGCAATTGGCAGGGCGGTGGACGTTCCTCAGCACGGGAAACCATTGGTCGAGTGGCGGCGGGTGCGATCGCCAAAAAAATCCTTAAACAGGTTGCCAATGTGGACATTGTTGGCTATGTTAAACGCATTCATGATTTAGAAGGCATCGTTGATCCCCACACCATCACTCTGGAACAGGTTGAAAGTAATATCGTCCGTTGTCCTGATAGTGAATGCGCCCAACGAATGATAGAAAAAATCGAGTTAATCCGGCGTGAAGGGGATTCCATTGGTGGGGTAGTCGAATGTGTCGCCCGCAATGTGCCAAAAGGACTAGGAGAACCCGTCTTTGATAAGCTAGAAGCAGATCTCGCTAAAGGGATGATGTCTCTACCCGCTAGCAAAGGCTTTGAGATTGGGTCTGGCTTTGCCGGAACCTTACTCACGGGTTCTGAACATAATGATGAATTCTATCTCGATGATACGGGAACGGTGCGGACGACAACCAACCGTTCTGGCGGCATTCAGGGAGGTATCACAAACGGAGAATCGATTATTTTGCGAGTGGCGTTTAAGCCCACTGCTACTATACGAAAAGAACAGCGTACAGTGACCAGTACCGGTGAAGAAACAATACTAGCAGCCAAAGGACGTCACGACCCTTGCGTCTTGCCCAGGGCTGTGCCTATGGTAGAAGCAATGGTCGCCTTAGTATTATGTGATCACCTACTGCGTCATCAGGGTCAGTGCCATACATTAAAGCCTTAAAATTCCGATGGAAAGCAGTCCTTCCTCTGAGTTCGTTGTCCAATTCTGGGGCGTGCGGGGTAGTATTCCCTCCCCTGGAAAAGAAACCATTCGCTACGGCGGGAACACCTCCTGTGTGGAGATGCGTATCGCTGGCAAACGCCTAATTTTTGATGGGGGTACCGGTATCCGGATGCTGGGGAAACATCTAAAGCCCCAACTCCCGGTTGAAGCCTATTGGTTTTTTACCCATTATCACTGGGATCATATTCAGGGCGTACCCTTTTTTGACCCCGCTTTTATCGAGGGAAATCTGTTGCATATTCATGGCGCTGCACCCGATGGAGTGTCCATGCAGCAACATTTCAAAGAACGGGTATTGCATTTGAATTCCCCGGTGCCGAAACGAGAGATTCAGGCGGATTTGAAATTCTATGACTTGATCTGTGGCGATACCATGACCCTAGGGGATATTACTATTGAAACCAGTCCCCTAAATCATCCCAATGGCGCGATGGGGTATCGGGTAAGTTGGCAGGGACGTTCTGCGGTCTACTGTACCGATACCGAACATTATCCGGATCACTTGGATGAAAATGTACTGAATTTAGCTCGTGATGCGGATATCCTAATTTACGATGCCATGTACACTGACCAAGAATACCACAATCCCAAGTCGCCTAAGGTAGGTTGGGGACATTCAACCTGGCAAGAAGGGGTAAAACTCGCCAAAGCCGCCGGGGTTAAACAACTGGCAATCTTTCACCACGAACCGAATCATAACGATGATATGCTTGATGAAATTGCCATCGAGGTAAAAAGCGCTTGTGAAGGGTCGTTTTTGGCAAAGGAAGGACTCATTATTCCGCTCATTTAGAACACCAGTCCAGTCATCGAAATCGATGCTAAAACCACAGCTTCCGTGAAGTCAACTGTGTATTCTGTGCGGCTTTGAATCTTTATCGCAACGAATACATCAGTTAACAATCGGTTGGTTCAGGTTGAAGGGTTGATTAAGCCGGCGGAGGATTCGGTTCGCATTTATGTGTTGGATGCGGGTGCGGTACGAAAAACGATTACATACGGCTCAGAAAAACCTCGACAAGCGGAGACTCTCATTCTATGATGTGAATAAGCTGATTTTTGACGGGACGAAGCGGGGGCAAAAAACCCGGTTTGCCGTCAAAACTCTAGGAACCTTGAAAATTAAAGATTTCAGCCGTTTTTGGAAAAGGGCGAAAAAAGCAAAAAGTCCATTTCAGCGCCTGGATTCCGTCAGCCGTCAAAATTGGCTGTGGGAGTCCCGGCTAGAAAGGGTTTCCAGCGACGGGGTTTCCTACTAATGAATCCCGGCAACGGGATTGAAACAAGAATCCAGGAAGCCCAGATAACTCCACCGAAGAAGTTTCCTACTAATGAATCCCGGCAACGGGATTGAAACTTACAATTTCATCTATTCAATAGGGTGCATGGTGTCGCCAGCTATGTTTCCTACTAATGAATCCCGGCAACGGGATTGAGTTGTCCTGGGAAAATCAGATACGATAGGAAGTTGGTCTATTTCAGCACCAAGCCGATTCATTTTTCCTCCCCTGGAACACTTCCGTGAGGATAACCAGCGCGGACATCGAGACGAAAGTCAAGTACCGCCTACCTATACCTATTGGTATAACGACATAATCAGGTTTGGGACTCCCGCCTGATCACGTTAGTTTAAGGGGAGAGGATGTCAAATTGGAAATCTTTTGTCGGCGTCTACCCATTTTTAATTGATTATGACTGATTCGATTCGCTTTCTCATGTGCGCTCCAGACCACTACGATGTGGACTATGTGATTAATCCCTGGATGGAAGGGAATATTCATAAGTCCTCGCGCGATCGCGCCGTCGAACAGTGGCACAAGTTGCACCATGTCCTCAAAGATCATGCGATCGTGGATTTGGTGAACCCGGAAAAAGGGTGGCCCGATATGGTGTTTACGGCAAATGCGGGGCTGGTTCTCGGTAAAAATGTTGTCCTGAGTCGCTTCTTGCACAAAGAACGCCAGGGTGAGGAACCCCATTTCAAGGAGTGGTTTGAAGCCCAAGGCTACACCGTCTACGAACTCCCTCCAGAACTCCCCTTTGAAGGTGCAGGTGATGCCCTCCTGGATCGAGAAGGGCGTTGGTTATGGGCGGGCTACGGCTTTCGTTCGGAATTGGATTCTCACCCCTATCTGGCAAAATGGCTGGATATTGAAGTCGTCTCCCTGCGACTCACCGATGAGCGCTTCTATCACCTAGATACCTGTTTCTGTCCCCTGACGGGCGGCTATTTACTCTACTATCCCCCCGCCTTTGATGCCTACTCCAATCGCTTAATTGAGATGCGAGTCGCACCGGAAAAACGTATCGCCTTGGAAGAAGCGGATGCGGTGAACTTCGCCTGCAATGCGGTGAACGTTGACCAAGTTGTGGTGATGAACAAAGCTAGCGATCGCCTGAAGCAACGGTTGGCTGAGGCAGGGTTTAGAGTGGTTGAAACCCCCCTGACGGAATTCCTCAAAGCGGGTGGCGCGGCGAAATGCTTGACTCTCCGAGTAACGGAACCAGTTCGTACTGAAATTCATGCGAATGTCCAGGTAGAAAGTCGCACCATTCGCCTAGAAGGGCATTTGTTAGACTCTGGACTGATCAGTCGGGCGTTAGATCTGATTGTGGAAATCGGCGGTAGCTTCCAGGTTCTCAACTTCGATTTGGGTGTTCAACGACAAAGTACCTCCAGCGCTGAAATTCGCGTCTCTGCACCTTCCCATGATGTGATGGAAGAGGTGATGAGCCAACTGATTGAGTTGGGCGCTGTCGCTCCCGCCCAAGAGGTGTGTGACGCGAATCTCGAACCCGTGATTCAATCGGGTGTAGCGCCGGATGACTTTTATGTCTCCACGATTTATCCCACAGAAGTCCGGATTAAGGGTGAGTGGGTGAAAGTCCAAAACCAGCGCATGGATGGGGCAATTGCAATCACCCAGATGGACTCCCAGCCTATCGCTCGTTGTAAAATCCTACGGGATCTAGACGTCGGTGAACAGGTGGTTGTCGGTGTGGAAGGAATCCGCACCGTTCACAAGCCGAAAACCCGTGAACAGCGTGGGAGTGAAGAATTTAGCTTCATGGGCGCGGGCGTCTCTAGTGAACGCCGAGTGGAATTAATTGTCGAGCAAATTGCCTGGGAATTGCGCCAAATTCGCGATCAGGGAGGCAAAGTGATTGTCACCGCCGGTCCGGTGGTGATTCACACAGGTGGTTCTCAACATTTATCCCGTCTGATTCGCCAAGGATATGTGCAGGCGTTGTTGGGCGGTAATGCGATCGCGGTTCATGATATTGAGCAATCCCTGATGGGAACCTCTTTGGGTGTGGATATGAAACGGGGTGTCCCGGTGCGGGGTGGACATCGCCACCATCTCAAGGTGATTAATACCATCCGTCGTTATGGCAGCATTGCTGGTGCTGTGGAGAAAGGGGCATTGACAAAAGGGATTATGTATGAATGTGTGACACATAATGTTCCCTTTTCCCTAGCCGGTTCCATTCGCGATGATGGACCCCTACCGGATACCCAGATGGATTTAATTAAAGCCCAAGCCGACTATGCCAAACTGCTGGAAGGGGCGGACATGATTTTGATGCTATCCACGATGCTGCACTCCATTGGGGTAGGAAATATGACGCCAGCCGGGGTGAAAATGGTGTGTGTGGATATTAATCCAGCCGTTGTTACCAAGTTAAGCGATCGCGGTTCCTTGGAATCCGTGGGTGTGGTAACAGATGTGGGTTTATTCCTGAGTCTGTTGGTACAACAGTTGGATAAGTTGACCAGCCCTTATCAACAGTCAGCGTAATCGATTGGGCGGTTAGAAACCGCAGCTACACAAACGAAACCCGCCTGCGCGGGTTTCCACAGTCCTAGAGAACTGATGAAAATTATCCTTCATTTTTTTATTAATGTAGGGGTTCAAAGTCTTAGTTAGTAAGCTTTAGCTTACTTTAGCTTTGAGCCGGAAATTTATTTCCTGGCTCTTAAGGTCAGCGTCAGGCATCAACAGTAAAGCAATTATAAACTATTGAGGAAATAACGTTCCGGAAACTTTTCTGTAATCATCATTACAGGTTTACCATTGGTAAATACGCGATAAGTCCGAGAGAGCAGCTTGTCACTCGCCTCAATGTTAAAATACTCCGCTAAACCCTGAGCCGATTCTTTAGCAGAATCCAAAATTTCTTTGAAAGTTTCCACCTTTTGCTCCAACCAAATCTTACCAATTGGGGTTTTGGTTTTAAACAATTCATGTCTAAAATTATCATCCAGGTGTTCGGGAACCAGGAGGGATTCCGCGTAAATAAAGTTTTGGCGACTAATGCGTCCTTGCAGTAAAATGCGTCTATCAATCACGTCCGTCCCCTCCGCTAACTCCATAATCGGAAGTGATTTGGGAATGGGGATAAGATTTTGGGAGATTTTGACAACCTGGATCTGTTCAAAGAGATACGCTTCCAGAATATCAGTTAACGTGCCATCGGTAGTGAGTAAAATTCGCTGAAACGTACTCAATGTAGCGGGATTGATATGATGGCGCTCTAGAGACTGTTGTAAATCGTCTCGCATTAGGTCTTCGTTCGCTATCAGTCGGTTCATGGTGTCTGAAGTCCTATTTCCCCTATCCACTTGGTTGAGTAAAAAACGCTAAAACAGAGGTTTTGTATACAGTTAGCGTTTTATGAATCCGTAAATTTACATTTATTTACAACTAGAAATAATGTAGCACTCTTGCGACGATTTGACCACATAAGCCTAATTACAGCATACTTCTACATTCTATCCAAGCAAGATCCCCGACTTTTTGGAGAAGTCGGGGATCTGTGTAGTGGCGTCGCACAGAATTGTAGGGGCGCACCGACGTGCGCCCAATTTAACTGCCCCAATCTCTATGCACCAACAACCACACCACCGTTCGGATGTAACACTTGACCTGCCATATAAGACGCATCTTGAGACGCTAAGAAAACGAAACTCGGTGCAACCTCCTTAGGTTGTCCTGGACGCTTCATCGGAACTTGTTGACCAAAACTTTCGACTTGCTCGCCCGGAAACGCATCTGGAATAAACGGTGTCCAGATTGGACCAGGTGCTACACCATTTACCCGGATTCCTTTCTTAATTAAAGGTTGAGAAATAGAACGAGTAAAGGCAAGGATAGCCCCTTTTGTTGTAGAATAACTGAGCAAAGACGAGTTACCTTTATAGGCATTAATGGATGTCGTATTAATCACAGAACTCCCTGGTTCAAGGTGAGGTAACGCCGCCTTCGTGAAATAGAACATTGAGAAGATATTTGCCGCAAAGGTGCTACCTAATCGGGCTGAGTCAATTACCTCAATGCTCTCCTCTAGATATTGCTCCGCTGCATTGTTGACCAAAATATCCAGCTTGCCAAATTCATCAATTGTTTTTTGAACCGCTTCCTGGCAGAATTGTTCGTTGCGAATATCGCCAGCAATTAATAAACAACGACGACCATAAGATTCTACAGCATCTTTAGTTTCTTGAGCATCTCCATGCTCGTCTAAGTAAACAACTGCAACATCGGCTCCTTCTTTGGCGTAGAAAACCGCAACAGCGCGACCAATCCCGCTATCGCCGCCAGTAATTAAGGCGACTTTATCCCGTAATTTATCGCTTCCTTTATAGTTCGGATCATCATATTCCGGCTTTGGTGTCATTTCTGACTCTAAACCAGGTTTCCGCTCTTGCGATTGAGGGGGAATTTGATCTGGTGTAATTGTCATGTTATGGCGCTCCTATTTCAGTGGTGAATGTAAAGAAAACAGGGAACAGAATATTTCCCAAATGTATGTTATGTTCGTTCGTAGTAGGCACTTTAGTGGCTCAAGTGACTGTTGTCCCAGGGCGGGTTTTGTTGTTCAATTATCGGTGGATATTTGAATTGAGTCCCTAAACCCGCCCCTACGATTGTGCCCAAACCCGCCCCTAAAAAATTAATGCGTGACGTTTTACGACTGCTAAATGGGGTTGATAAACAGACACTATAGCACCTACATTTGGCTTTGCAATTTCTGCTTGGCTTGCTTAAATTGAGTTGCCATTTGTTCCCGTTGCTCTGGCGAAAGATTTTTCCGCATGGAAGCGAACATCGTGCTTTCTTCTTGACGAGTGTGATCGCCGATCATGTCTTTTACCTGCTTCAGTTTAGACTTAAACTCAGATGAAGTGGGTCCCAGATTTTTCATCTCATTCAGAATCGTTTCTAACTGATCCTGCTCATCATAGAGTTCCTGAGTATCAGCATCGCCATAAAACGAACGAACTTGAGGATAGACGGCTTCTTCTTCTGCCTTAGCGTGAACAATTACATCCTTGTAGAGTTGTCCAAAAAACTCCTGGATGCGGTGCGGATTATTGGTTCCCTTAATTTCACCAATTAAGGTTTTGACTTTTTGGTGATCCATGAAAATGACATCCATGATATCCATGTCAGACTTATCAGATGTCTGAGTCACAGCACTACCAATCGCACCCGTCATAGCAGCTACTGCATCTTGAACTCGTCCCCAAATCCCTTGTTCGGGTTCTTCACCCGTTAACTCTTGGGTGCCTAAATATTCCAACATGCCCTTGAGTCTTTCCTGATGCGCCCGGTTTTCAAAGTTGACTGAATTTAGGGGAGAAAGTGCTTCCTCGACATCCGCACCAGCGATTTGAGCTGCCTTATGAACCACAAGTCCTGACATGACTTGACCATGTTTTAGCAGTTCATGCTGTGCCATCTTTTCATAAAGGCTGAGTTCAGAGCTTTTCATCATCTGCTCAGCTTGTTCAATCATTTTTTGAACTTTCTCTTTTGGCTCAGATTGAATTCCATACTGAGTAATAGTTGTTTCCAGAACGTCTAAGTTGTTCTGGTCATCCTCTAGCATATCTTCTAAGCGACCAAAAATCTCGTTATTTTTACAGTCGTTGATAAATTGCTGTTCATTCGCAATAATTAAATTCTGAATTGCCCGCATATCGGCAAGTTTTTCAGCAATGGCAGAGCGCTTAGCATCAGTAAGGGTAGCAACCATTTTATTGTGTTCTCCTTTCTACAATTTGTTTATTAACTGAGTAGCTTGATTTCGGAAGTTAACTCGCCATTTAGATATACATAAGCTCGAAATCTTGAATAGACTTGTTTTGGCCCAAGTCTACTCTGGCGTTTGCTTAAACGCAGCCTATCTTGCTCAACGTCAAGATTTAGCTTTGCAACTTCTATCTAAGTAGCGTCAATACCTATCTACTCTACTCAAGTTTTAATCAATCGGATTAATTGACTCATTTCAGATTAGCTCTATTGCCAATAAAGATTAATCTATCTGAGGTTAGACTGATCCCTAATGCAATGGTTAACTCTTTAGCAGAAATTTTTAGGAAGATAACCAGTCGATTCAACTAAAGTACGTCTCTCGGTATAGGTTAAATTACTAGGTAAAAGCTAGGCGTAAGCGATACGGTAAAACCTGATTTATTGTCGTGAAGTTCTGTTTCTGGAAACCACCCTAGCTTGATGAAGCATCGCCGCAAGTTCAGCACGAGTAGCTGGTTTATTGGGATTGAGCAAATTTCCTTGAGGATAGCCAGTGACTAAACCCGCTTTTACCGCCGCCGCGACGTTGGCGATCGCATAATCGGGTATTTTGTTGCTGTCTGTGTACTGTTCTAAAGTTTTACTGGGTTCGGCTGGGGGTTTCAGGTTTAGGGTTTTAGCTAAGACAACTAATGCTTCAGCACGGGTGATCGGTTGGTTGGGACGAAATTTATCATCAGGATATCCAATGATTATTCCCGCTTTAGCCACCGCCTTAATCGCTTCATCACCCCAGTAATTTGGCGGTAAATCCTCAAAGGCGATCGCGCGTTGCTTTGGTTTTGGCTCAAATAGCTGCTGTAGCATAGCGGCTAACTCTCCACGGGTAGCAAATCGCTGCGGTTTAAATTCACCCTGGGGAAAACCCACCACAATATCCCCTGTCGCCAACGCTGCGATCGCTTTCTTTGCCCAAAAGTCATCGGGAACATCAGAAAATTCTACCGAGGGAGTCGGTGTCGTCGGCGTTGGAGTTACAGTTGGGGGTGGGGCTTTCTCCGGTGCTGGAAGTGCTGAATCAGCTTGCATTCTCCCTTGCTCCCCTGCACCCTCACTCCCCTGCACCTCAGCTTCCCGACGAGGTGTTATCTCAGCATCCGATAACTCAGGAGTCGTTGGCGTGGGTTTAGTTGGCTTTGGGGATTCCGGTATTGAGTCAGGTTGAGGTGAGGGCGGGGACAATCCCAAATCTTGCAGAATTTGCTGCTTTTGTTCTTTACCCATCGCCCAATAGAAAATACCGCCAATCGTTGTCAATGTCACAAGAATCGCAATCCACTCATCCAAATCGAGAGGAGATGGGGGTTCTGGCGGAGAGGGAGGGGACATAGCGATCGCGTAACCCACGAAACATATAAGCTCTTACAGAAGATAAGCGATCGCGTCTGGATAATTCACTGTGCTTTTTGCGATGATCTGAGTGGATCAAGTCCTGCGATCGCACTCTATCTTTATCTAAAATAGGGCTTACAGATGGAGGGAGATGATACCTGATGACAACGGTAACAAGCCAGCCTAAAATTACCTGGGAGAAGCTACCCGATGATTTTCCCTTAC
>NZ_JAVJQN010000258.1:0-8294 GCF_040218245.1 Coleofasciculus sp. E1-EBD-02
AATGTTGCGATCGCACTCCAATATCCTATACGCTGTAAGCCTTGATTGATGGTCATCATAGCACCCTCTAGATGTGAGATTTAGGGAATTCCCAACCTGATATTTATTTTATTATGTCCTGTGTCCTGTTTGTAGGGGCGCAAAGGCTTGCGCCCTCGCTATCGTTACGGAGAAATCCATTAATTTTATCGACTCGCCCCCCTATCGTGAACGGGGAAATGTATTACTTGTGTTGAGAAACCTTCATCGTTGGTTCACCTGTTGCAAAGGATAACTCGGTGGGTTACGGCGGATCATCATTAAATAGTTTGTTTTATTTATTGATTACCGCCTAACCCACCCTACGGGTTAGGGTTGATCTGGGTCTATAGGACGGCATATTTTCCCATTGTATAAAATTACCTAAAATTTCCGCCAAAGTCAAGCGCTACTTCTATTTTTTTAGCAGCGATTCTTCCTCTGATCTGCCATGAAAAGCTGAACCTTGGTAGGATTGAGGAACATTGAGTCCTCATGTCGAATCGGGCAAAATCTGGGCGAGAACTGAGTTATAGGGGATGAAGAGGAATGTTGCGATCGCGCCCCAATAGCCTAGACGTTGTAAGCCTTGATTGATGGTAAACATAGCACCCTCTAGATGTGAGATTTAAGGAATTCCCAACCTGATATTTATTTTATTATGTCCTGTGTCCTGTTTGTAGGGGCACCATCCTTGCGCCCTGGTTATCGTTACGGGGAAATCCATTAATTTTATCGACTCGCCCTCTTCGTTGGTTCACCTGTTGCAAACGATAACTCGGTGGGTTAGGTTGGATATCTAATTAAATAGTTTGTTGGGTCAATTGAGTACCGCCTAACCCACCCTACGGGGTATGATAAATTACGGTGAATTGGGGTCTATAGGACGGCACATTTTCCCATTGTATAAAATTACCTAAAATTCCCGCCAAAGTCAAGTGCTAATTCGATTGCCGATAACGCAGCAGTTAATCAGACATAATTTTTTAAATTAAAGAACAGATGGCGTCTCCAAAGGCAACTCTGGTACCCCCTTCATCGGCTGGCGTTCCGGCGCTGTTTATGGATTTGTGGCGACATCTCTGGATTCTGGCAAAAGACAAAATTTTATAAATTTACGCCAATTAATTCATCCGCCAACCCTTCACAAACCCGGAATTGAAAATAAAATGAAACCTAAGACAACCCCTGAACTCATGAAGTCAGACTTAATCAACCATGCAATTAAGTTCAATTAACCTCCCCAACTATTTAATCCGCCTGGGGCTATGTCCCCCAGAAAACCAAAATCAGCTTATTATTAAACCCGTTGCGGCGAAAAACTTTAACCTCTTAGTCACCTTACCCGACGAGAAAAAACTCCTAGTTAAGCAAGAACGGTATAATCAGGACGGGAAAACAGCCGGAGAATTTGGACAAGAATGGCGCATTCAGGAGTTTGTACAGCACTTTCCTGAACTCGCTACCCTTCACCCCTATCTACCCCAGGTACTGCATTTTGATCCAGGGGAATCAATCATCATATTCCGCTACTTAGACGAGTACCGGGACGTAATGGAATTCTACGCCGAAGAGACAATCTTCCCGAGTGCGATCGCGGCGTCTATTGGCACCACCCTGGCGGCTATTCATCGCGCCACGTTTAACCGAGATGATTATCGGCACTTTTTCTCACAACAGTCTCACTCTCTCCCCGAAACCGTACCCAACCTGATTGGCGGATTAGAACGAATCACTCCAGACATCTTTGGACTGGTTCCCGTGGATGGACTCAAATTCTTTGCCCTCTATCAACGATACGACAGTTTAGGAAACGCGATCGCAGAACTTGGCAAAACCGTCACCCCCAGTTGTCTCACCCACAATGACCTAAAACTCAATAATATCCTGCTTTCCAACCACTGGGAACAATCGCGCGATCGCAGTGTACGATTGATTGACTGGGAACGTTCTCATTGGGGAGATCCAGCCTTTGACGTAGGAACTCTCATCGCTAGCTATATCCAAATTTGGCTGAATAGTTTAGTCATCAGCAACGCCCTGAGTATCGAAGAATCCCTGCGGTTAGCAACAACTCCCCTTGACCAACTGCAACCCTCAATTGCCAGCTTAACCCAAGCTTATTTCCACAGCTTCCCGGAAATTTTAACACACCGCCCCACCTTCTTACTCCAAATCATCCAATTTGCAGGTTTAGCCTTAATTCAACAAATTCAAGCAATGATTCAGTACCAAAAATCCTTTGGAAACTCAGGAATCGCCATGCTGCAAGTTGCCAAAACCTTACTCTGTCGTCCCCAACAATCCATCCCCACCCTATTTGGCACCACAACACCCGATCTAATCCCCCCAAACCCCTCCCACAACTCCCCCGAAACCCTCTGCGCCCCTCTGCGTTAACCTCTGCGTTCCTCTGCGTTAAAAAAATAAAATCATGCAACTCCTAAACATCCCCACCCCACAACCCACCAATTCCCTCCTCGACACCTTACAAGACATCGCTAACACCATAAAACTCCAAGCCAACTTTTGCATCCATCATCCCAACTACAAACCCTTTGAACTACCCGAAGAAATAATTAGTCGTCTCCAGAACATGCCCTCAGACATCCAGCAACGGTACTGGAGTCTGCAACTGCGTGGATTTCTCTACGGAATCTACTACAATCAATCCCTAGAAAATAGCCTCGCCCTGAACACCGATAACTCAGCCATACCCATCGACCTAGAAAACAATACCCTTTTAGGATTAGACTTAAACTTCTATCAACAGTTACACGATCACAATCAAGGAACGGGTTACTTTGACCCCGGTTGGTTTGTTCTCAAACAGGAAACCGATAACACAATTGTCGTCAGCAAAGGCAGTTTAAAACTGCATATTGAACCCCAACGCCATCTCCACCCCAACCAACCAGCGGCTATTGGGGATACCGTAGCGATTCGGATGCCCAAAAACCTGATCCAAAACGGATTTTACATGGCAGTGAGTAACGCCGGAACCCAGAGTGAACCCACCGTAGATCATCCCTCAGAAACCGTGCGAATTTACTTTAACCTCACCCCAGACGGGGCGGTTTCTGTCATGGATAGCCTAACCCAGAAGTTTAACGCAATTAACCTACCCTTTACCTTTAAAGTCCTGTATAACCCCGCCGACTACGGACGTTATGATTCAGGGGTTTTCTACTTCGATAAACCCAATTACCCCACGGTTCGCCAAGTGCTTAAGGTTATCTATGCGGAAAATAAAGCTCATTTTAAACCCCAAGTTCCCCTATTTACCAAAGTCCTCGCCCCCGGATTAGGGTTAGCCGAAGAACCCGATACCAAGTTTGGTACACAAGAAAGTTTTGGCATGAACCGCTGTCAACTGGTTGCCAATGGGTTACTAGAAGCTTGGCAAAACGGGGATAACTCCCCAGACGGGCGAATGCAGGCAATTCTCCAACAGTTTTCCCTGTTTGGGATTGACATAAATCGTGCCTATCTCAATGCCAATTCTGACGATAATTATACCTCTTTCCTGGGTTCGTAGTAGGCACTTTAGTGCCATAAGCGCTAAAGCGCTTACTACAAACTAGCGCCATTCCCCTTAACATCATGCAAATCACAGACATTGCCCCCTCAGTTATCAAACCCGCCGTTAAAATTCCTGATTTCCCCGACTCTGACTTGTCATTTTACCGCCCCTTAGGACGGACTGATTTAACCGTTAGTTGTTTAGGATTAGGTGGGGGTGGTGGAATTTCGAGTCAGGATACACTCTACGCCTTCGACCAAGGAATTAACTACTTTTTCTACTCCAGCGACTTACACCACCATATTTATAGTTCCATGGCGGATGCCCTGCGTCAATTATGTGGGCGAAAATCATCAGTGCGGGAGAACGTGGTACTGGCAACAGTGACCTATATCAAGAATCCAGAAGTCGCACTGGCGGCTTTATTGGATCAGTTTGTGGAACTGAAAATCGACTATATCGATGTATTGTTCTGGGGATGGATTGGTGCGAATGATGGGCAATCGTTTAAGGATTGCTTGCAGCTTTCCCCCGATTTGCGCGGTACAAACTCCGTTTATCAGCGCACAATTGAGCGATTTTTCGGCACATCTGAACGGCTGAAAAAAATGGGCGCGGTGCGGTATATTGGCGCATCCTTCCACGATATGAACCTGGCGCAGCAGTGGTCAACGAGTCCCTTATTAGATGTCGTCATGGTGAGACATAATCTGGCACACCGTTCTGCCCAAAATCAGGTGTTTAATCGCTTAGATATCCGAGATCATAACCGTCCTGGGATTGTTACCTTTAAGTCTACCGGATCTCATTCCGGTGCCTTATGGGATGCGCCTGCGGGGTTGCCGGAAGGATGTTGGCAACCGTCTGTACCCGATTTATATCGCTATTCGTTGAGTCAGAACTGTGTTGATGTTTGTTTGACCGGATTGCGGTGTCGGGAGGAAATTGATGCGGCGATATCCGGTGTGCAAAAGGGTAAGTTAACCCCTGAAGAAATTGATTATCTCAATCTTTATGGGGATTTACATCGCCATCGGCTTTCTATCTCCGATATTTCACCAGAACGCTTAATTTATCGAGATTAAGTTTCCCCAGTAGAGATGTTCCGTCGGAACGTCTGTACAGAGTCAATTGTAGGGGCGGGTTTAGCCGTTTAATTGGGGGATCTACCGATAACCTTTCCACAAAACCCGCCCTTGGTCAAAAACGCAATTAAACATTGTTATTACCGAGGAAAATCATGCCAGAAACACTAGAACAATTCACGTTACCGGAAATTACCCCAGCAACGGATCAAGATATCCTTGCCTATTTACGCCATTCTTACCACATCGCCGAAATTGCAGCAGCGGCGGAACAGAATGCGTTAATTGTGGCGGTTTGTCAGCAATTAGGGATTACGGTATCTGAGGAAGAGTTACAAGCGGCGGGGGATGCATTTCGCCAGGAGAACAAACTGCTGGGAACATCGGAAACCTTAGCCTGGTTAGCACAGCAGCGCATTTCTGTGGAAGATTGGTCCCAGGGAGTGCGGATATCGCTGCTGAGGCAGAAATTGAAGGAACATCTGTTTGGTGAAAAGGTTGATGCTCATTATATGAGCGATCGCGATAATTATAAACGGGTGGCGCTGTCTCAGATTCTGGTACGGGATTTGACAGAGGCGGTGAAAATTACCCAGGCGCTTCGTGAGGGGAAGGTGTCGTTTTGTGTCTTAGCATTACAACACTCGAAGGGGAAGCAGTCTCAGGAAAATGGCGGTTTTGTCGGGGTGCGATTTTTGGCAGAATTGCTACCGGAGATTGCCCAGGCTGTATCTGAGGCTGTAGAGGGTGAGGTACTTGATCCGGTTCAAACGAAGCTAGGATATCACATTCTTCGAGTTGAGAAGTGGTTTCCGGCTGAGTTGGCTGAAGTCAGGGAACAGGTGTTGGAGTCTCTGTTTCAGGGTTGGTTACAGGCGGGATATCAGTCTAATCCTCATGCCTAAATGAGATAGTCTAGCTTTTGAACTCAGAGTTCCACGATAACTATTAAAAGTGAATGCCAGCCTCTAATTCGTTCAGAGGCTGGTCTTTTCTATGTCGGTCAATAAAATGATAAGCTGCCACACTATAATATTTTTATTTTTAGATAAAATATTATATTTTATGTCTTTTTTTATTGAGGACAAATATAATTTATCGCCAGTTTTAGGTCTCTTGCCATACATGGTTATATTCTTGGGGGTTTTATCAATAAAATTTATGTCTGAAAAGGTATTGAAAAATTATTGATATCTTCTATTGGAGATGTTTTAATAATAAACAAGGGCATAAAAATCAAAACTCTAGCCCTCTAAGACAGTAAAACTAGGAGATGATTACCAATGGCTACGATCAAAATCAGCGACTTAAACCCCACTGGCTTTGAATTAATCAACGATTCCGAAAGCTATCTCAATGAGCTGACAGACAACGAAAATATTAATGTGTTAGGAGGTGGTGGCGCCTTCACCTTTGGCGGCAAACATTGGTATTTTAGTGCGAAATGGGACTAAAAGTACAGAACAAAAGTCTAGCCTCTATAGCTCTATTTAGTGCTAAGGATTGACTGACTTAAAATGCACATTCCACATATCAATTTTTTTGAACATGTCTAGTCGGACGTAAATAAGGGGTAGATTGGTGATTGACTTGCCTATAAATAATTATCTTTTTCCGGTTAAATAACCGCCAATCTACCCAAAATGCTTAGTTATTACCTATGACATTGTTAAGTTGTGAATGTGCATTTAAAAGTGATGGCTAGGCTGGTATGTATTGAATAAAAGGTTACCAATTTATCAGACAGGAGACTTGTCAATGACCACTATCAAGATCGATAACCTTAATTCAGTTGGTTCTGAATTTTTTCAAGATGACGAGAGTTATCTCAATGAATTGACAAATGAAGAACTTGATGCGATTAATGGACTCTGGGGACAGTGGACTATCGCATTCACAAGGCCCGCAACCTTTACCCAAACAGGTCCAATTCTGAGGATTACATTGATTAGAAGGTGAGACGCTGCACTAGCATTTGCATTACCTTCACGGTAAACGTCAAGGTTGCTGGTAATCAACACGCCCCAATTTGTAGAGACGTAGCATGCTACGTCTCTACAATGGTAAAGGAAAAAAGGGTTATCAAATCAGATGCAATTATTATGAAGAGGTAGGAATTTGATCGCCGAAATTATCAGGCT
The DNA here is from genome assembly GCF_040218245.1 of Coleofasciculus sp. E1-EBD-02. Lineage (NCBI taxonomy): Bacteria > Bacillati > Cyanobacteriota > Cyanophyceae > Coleofasciculales > Coleofasciculaceae > Coleofasciculus > Coleofasciculus sp. E1-EBD-02. The sequence goes on from NZ_JAVJQN010000258.1 coordinate 6,768, forward strand.
GTCGAGCGACAGCTAAACGCTCTTGGTAAAACTCATCTAATGATGCACAAAACCTACCTGATTGTAACTGAATCCCTAGAGCATCAATGACGGCTAGAAAATCCAGAAATGTAGCATTATTATAGTTTTCCTCTTCATAAGCTTTGATTTGGTCTTCCGTGCGATCGCACAAATCTGCCAGTTCCTTTTGTGTCAGTTTAAAAGCAATCCTGGCTTTAATTAAAAGCGTTGATAGTTTGTTGATGTCATCAAGATTAAGAATGACGGGCTGATTCGGATCATGGGAAATTAGGGTTTCATATTCGGCAAGTTCATCCTGAAGAGTCTTTAGCTGACTGTGGTATGAATCTTGGAGGAGTTGCCATCCATCGGGGTCATTCTGTCTCTTTTCTTCATTTTGACGCACGGTTAGGATTGATCGCGCAAATTTCTCTGCCCATTTTTTTGTTACCTGATACTCGTGTTCGTTCTTAATCATGGTTCCCACCTTCGTAAATCAATAGCAACGATTCCTTTGGAATTTTCACCTCGATCACGCTGAAAAAACTCTATTGACATTGTACCCTCATCACCAATTAGCTGATCGGATGGTAAAATATCACCCCTATACTTAGCCTTTTGCATGTCACGGTCGTAAAAATTGAGTAAGGTTGGTGCATGGGTTCTCAAATAATCGATATCAACCTCTTCTCTATCCCAACAGGCATCAAAGTCATTCGGGTTGGGTTCGCTGGTAACAAAGCTCCCATTAATATAGATAGCACAACAGCCAGCGGCTTTTAATTGTTCCATTGCCAGAAGCAGTCCTTGAATCATACGGACTCGTTTAGGGGTAATGCCATATCGCTCTTCAAATTCTGACCACTCAGCCCAGTGTATTCCTGGTGGCAGGTTACCGTTTTCATCAAAAGGGGGTATCATTTCTATAGTATGTAAACACAACTCATTAACTGAGTTCAAAGCATACCATTGTGTCGGTAATATTATACAAAGTTTTAAAAATCTAATGTAAGGATACCTTATTGTTACAAAACGGACAAGAATAAAGTTATCATTATCTATCAGGACGCCCAAATTTGTAGAGACGTAGCATGCTACGTCTCTACAATGGTAAAGGAAAAGAGGTTTATCAAATCAGATGCAATTATTATGAAGAGGTAGGAATTTGATCGCCGAAACTATCAGACTGTCGAGCGACAGCCAAACCTTCTTGGTAAAACTCATCTAATGAAGCGCAAAACCTACCTGATTGCAACTGAATCCCTAAAGCATCAATGACGGCTATAAAATCCAGAAAGGTAGCGTTGTTATAGTTTTCCTCTTCATAAGCTTTGATTTGGTCTTCCGTGCGATCGCACTTGCTCATTCTCTATAGGGTAAGGTTTGAACCTGTTTTAACTGATAGCTTACACCTTTGTCAGTAAGCCCCAACACCCGCCAAGCACTCAAGTGCTTGGCTAAAAGCTAAAGTCCATTAAAATGGACTAAAACTAGAGATGCAGTCGTCTTTAGACGACTTTCGCTATT
>NZ_JAVJQN010000268.1:0-2759 GCF_040218245.1 Coleofasciculus sp. E1-EBD-02
AGCTCCCCCAGCTCCCCCAGCTCCCCCAGCTCCCCCAGCTCCCCCAGCTCCCCCAGCTCCCCCAGCTCCCCCAGCTCCCCCAGCTCCCCCAGCTCCCCCAGCTCCCCCAGCTCCCCCAGCTCCCCCAGCTCCCCCAGCTCCCCTACCTCACCCATCGTCCCCTTGCCGAGAAACAGGAGCATTATCCTGAATCTCCTCATATCTCTCATACTCCTGCTCAACCCTATCCGGATCTGTATCCTGTTGTTGCAAATCAAGAGCCTTACGTTCAGAGGGGGGTAAGCGATCCAGGGAACGACGACTAGCCCCAGGGTTTCTCCAGGTTTTCCAAGCCGCTTTCACACCCGCAACAACGCTACGACTGCTGACTTGGGCTTGTTTCGCCTGATTTTTCGCACCTTTGATACTTTGATCAACTTGTTGCACGACTTGACCCGCGCTTTTAACGCCTTCATTCATATCGTTGCTCAAGTCACTAATTTCTAAACCCGTCAGACGAATCGACTCTAAAGTAGGCGGCAATTCTCGCCGCAGCGTATCTGCTAATTTTTCCACACTACGGGCTGCCCGTGCTAATTCTTGCAGCGCGGGTAATGCTGCCACTAAAACAGCCGTCAAGCTAACCGCGACTAATAAAATAGAGAGTCCGAGCCAAAATAGAGGATCAATCACCGACCGGTTGCCTACACTTGATGATCAGAAACGGACGCGGGTGATTCACTCGCCACGTCCGATTGAGTCGAGTTTAGTTCGTCTCGTGTCCTGGCGGAAGCCTCTTGTCCCGCCGCGATCGCGTCTCGTAGTCGGGTCAAGGTTCCATCCCAGTTGCGTAGGGCTGATTCGGAAAGGCGATCGGCTTGTAGTTGTACAGTCGTTGATAGATCTTCGGCTAAATCCGGTAAGGCATCTGTAGATTTTTTCAACAACCGTCGCGTATCCCGCCCTGAACGCGGGGCAATCAGCAATCCGGTGAGGGTGCCAATGACACTCCCTACGACTAAACCCCCAATAAATACTCCAGCACTCTTTTTTGACATCGTTTGGTCTCTATCCTTACACCAATTTTAGGCAGATTTGCCCAGAGAATTTGATGAGAAATCCCTGAAGACTCTGCTCAAGAACGCAGATGGCAGCCAGCTTGTGTTCTCGATAGCTTCCTTTTAACTTGACACTCCCCGTGCTCAAGCAACGGAGATTCTTGGTTCTTTGACTTGCCGTTAGACGACAGGATTGCTCCAACCGCAGGTCTAAGCCAATGGCTCTCCCCGTTGGTTGGGTCTTTATCCGCACATCGACTTTAACCGCAAACTGTGCGTAGTAACCATCGGCACGTCGAACTAATCGCACTCGCTTAATTTGGTCAAGCTGGTAAAAGTTCAGGTCATAAGTGCCTTTGAGTTTGAGTCGTCCTATGCATTTTTTGTCGGTAAAGGTAATGGCTTTTCGGTTCTCTGATAGCTTCCACCCCGATGCCTTATACTCAACAGAGCGGCAATTTTTCTTGAATCTAGGAAAACCTTTTTTGCCTTGTACAGACGCGCCATGGCACGTCTCTACCTTCCGGCAATTTTCATAGAAACGGCTGATAGCCGTCCAAGCACGTTCAGCCGATGCTTGACGCGCCTGAGAGTTGAGTTTAGAGGCAAAGCTAAACTCTTTCGCCAATACACTGCAATATTTGTTGAGGTCGTATTTGCTGGCATCTTCGTTGTCCATCCAGTATCGTAAGCATTTGTTTCGGACAAACTGAGAAGTCTGAATCGCCTCATCAATGGCTGCGTATTGAGTTGGTTTGGCTTTTACCTTGAACTCAAAAACTATCATAATCTTGTTTTTGCTTAGGCTGGTTATTATAGCTTGACTTCTCCTGGGCATAAATGACCGAGGATTCTAAAAGGATACTCCGGAACGGGTAAGGTTCAGAGTTGGGAGCGTTCGGCAGGCGATCGCTTTCCCCGACGGCGTCGCCTAGACTGATAGGTCTTTTGAATAAAGCCCAACACCATCAAGACTCGCTGTACTCGTTGTAACTGAAACTCTAACTGTTGATAGCGTTTTTTTAAGCCGTGGACACCAATCTGCCCTCTAGAGATGGCTTGGGGAGCGCCATGTAAAACCCTATATGTACTTTGTTCAGCCCTGGCGACAATATCAGCCGCCGCTGCTAGCACCCGTCGTAATTTCCAAATCCGCCACGCCAGATAAAAACCAAATAGCGAGATTAGCAGATTTAAAATGACAACAACGGTGAGCATGTCTAGGTATTGGGCAGTGAACTGATAGCATCCGTGTCAAACAGATGCACACTGAGTTAATTTTAGGATACTAACCGTTGCCGCCCTACCTCAATTTATATGGAATAAGCATTTAAGAATGCCAGGAGGCGGACTTGAACCGCCGACACGGGGATTTTCAGTCCCCTGCTCTACCGACTGAGCTATCCCGGCTTGTTATCCCTTGCGCTTAACTAAGGTAGCAAACTTAACAAGATTTTGGCAAGCCTGATCAGCAATAAATGTGATTTAGTCTACCTCTTGTTGGGTCGTTTAACATTTGCTAACCCTTAATTATATACCAATAGCTTACATTAAGCAACTAGATTTGCCCATGTCTGAAATCTCCTAGAGCGCCGGTCCAGTAATCACGATGGGGGTAAAGCATGAGAAAATAGGTTGACACAACAGTTGTGAGTGGTCGGATGGTGTGAAGTTTTACAAAGTATGTTTCATTTAAGTCGAACTTCAAAAACTGAATACATC
>NZ_JAVJQN010000269.1:0-2687 GCF_040218245.1 Coleofasciculus sp. E1-EBD-02
TCGGTGCAACCTGCAAGACCGTCACACAAAGTCGAGTAGCTGCTTGTTGGGGGGTAAACTAGACATTTCCTGATTATATCCGAGAAAATGTCTAGTTATGTCAGTAATTGTCTAGATATTTACCGACTGTTAGTTAACCCCCATTTGTTCGGCAAGCTTGTCCCACAGTTCGATACTAAATCCGCTGTAGTTGCCATTGTCATAGATTACAAATGGCTCAAAAACCTTCGTAATCACCCGTAAGGTTGAGGATGAGGACGTGTCGTTCAACGGTAGAGTCGTATCACTATTATTTCGCGATCGCTCTCTTGTGGAGTTTGCCAAAGACACAACAGCGCCTCTATCCCTGTTGGCTAGTACCATCCTCACCGTTCCTGAGGGATGCGGTTGACTCGTGCTAGGAAACGAAAAGACTAGCCAAACAACTAGCGCCGTGAGACAACTCAAAACCCAGTAACCAACCGTTTTAATCATGGTTGAGATTTGGGAACAGGTAAGTTAAGCAACAAGACAACGAATTTTAGATTTTAGCATTTTGAAGTCACTAAAATCTAAAATCTTTGTTCAACAGAGCGGTTAGCTTACCAGCTTTATCCCTCTTACATTAGCGTCCATTAAATAGACCTTACTCAACTTTGCTCCCCTCAAATCAGCACCTCTGAGGTTAACTCGGCTCAATTTGACCCCCCTCAAATCAGTACTTCTTAAATCAGCATCCGTTAAATCGGCACCCTTAAGGTCTGCATTTCTCAAATCTGCACCCCTGAGATCAGCACCGATTAAATCAGCCGCTAGCAATTCAGCACCCCTGAGTTGGGCGCGGGTCAATTTCGTGTAGCTGAGGTTGGCTAAGCTGAGGTCAGCACCATTAAGATTAGCGCCCCGTAGGTCTGCTTCACTTAAATCAGCGCCACTCAGGTCAGTCCTTTCGAGGATAGCACCCCGAAGGTTAGCACCCGTTAGATCCTTGCCACTGAGGTCTTTTCCACTTAGATTAATATTCACAGGCGTTTCCATTGTTTTGTTATACAGTCTTGTCTTTAATTGTTATTCATCCCTAGGGATATATTTCATCAGCCATTTGTCGCAAATGGCTTCAGTAAAATTGCTGAATATTTTGAATCTAGGAGAATTGAGTGGCTGAAGAGGAGAGATTTTTAATGAAATTTTAAGGATAAGTAAACCCGCTTAAGCGCCAAACTCAGTTCTTGCCCTCCTTCTAAGAGTTTAGACGGATTAATAATTTTTTCTAATCACATCAATAAGGAGAGAGTTTGCAGCTTAACGGTAATCGTCACTCTGATGGTTGATCGCTAATTGATACATCTTTGATTTTACGGGACTCCAACCACATAGAAACTCCTATCCAAGCAATCACCAGCAGTAGTACCGCGATGCCAAATTTCGCCATCCAAGAGACTAAGGTTTCTAGGGGAATAATCCGTCCCACAAAGAAGGATAAACTGACCATAACGGATGCCCACACAGCAGCCCCCGCTAGGTTACACACGAAAAATTGAGAGTAGGGCATTTCTGCAATTCCTGCCATCGGTCCAGCAAAGATGCGTAGGAGTGCCACAAATCGCCCAAAAAACACCGCTCTAGCGGCATTTTCACTAAACTGGCGTTTGACTTCTACAAGCTGGGCTTCTGGAATGCGAAAGAAACCTCCTAATCGCAATAAGAATGACCAACCGCCTATTTTGCCAATCCAATATCCACAATTATCACCCAGAACAGCTCCAGTAATGGCACTTGCCAGCACAAACCAATAATTGAGTTCACCACTTCCAGCTAAGAAACCACCGACCAGAGTAATGGTTTCGCCAGGGAGGGGAACTCCAGTATTTTCCAAAGCAATCCCAGAGAAAATAACCCAATAGCCGTACTGATGTGCCAGTTCCTGGATTGTCTCCAGTGATAACAGCTCAAAAGACATCCAGTAAACCCTTTACAAAAATTTATCACCTATCACATTTTCACGTATTTTGGCAAATTGTGTCAACTCGAACAGGACTCACGCCCTAAGGTTATCGGTTGAGACAAGGTATGGGATGAGGTGAGGTGTAGTGGCATGATACTGTAGGGGCGCAAAGACTTGCGCCCAATTGATTTAACCGTAAAATTGATTCCACTATGTCAAAAGCGAAGTTGTTTTGATACAACTCTTTAAGTTGGCACCAACTCACCTGGACGCAGTTTTGCCCATTTGCCCATTTCTTGCTTAAAGCTGTTACAGCCCACGACATCCCATTCCATCTCGACAAAATCCGCTTGAGGACGGATGTTGACATTGATGGTTGGTTCAATCGGCTCAAAATCTGGCGTTTCCGTCAGATGGGGTTGCTGATGCTGGGTTTCCACCGCATTATAGGTGGTGCATCGGTCTACATAGTGGCAGTTAACGCAAATACACATTGCCCAAACTCCAAGTCCTTTTTGTTAGCCTAACTTAGACCAGCCCTAGATTGACCACTATTTCGATGGATTTTTTGATTTGTCCGATGTCATTCGTCCTTTGTCCCCCAGTATTCGTTACTCACGTTCAGCCAGCTTAGACAGTGGTTGGGGTTAGCCAAGGACAAGAGAAACAAAGCTGATCAGACACCAGCCACACATGCCGTTGATGGAGTAACATTAGCGGCGTTTGAGTTTACCCAGTGGCGAGAATGGCATTCGGATAATAC
>NZ_JAVJQN010000270.1:0-3047 GCF_040218245.1 Coleofasciculus sp. E1-EBD-02
TTGGTTAAGGCTGATATCGAGCAACAACGCCGGGTATCAGCCAAGCGCAAGCGTTAACGGTTATCGACCAAAAGTTACACCGTGGACTTATACCAAGGCAGAATTCCTTATGGGTAGGTTTGTCTAGGTTTTTAGAAGCGGTAAAAGGTTAATTTGACGGTGAAATTAGACGCAAACACCATCAATGAATTAGTTGAACTCCTCCAACCCTTCATGGAAGATGAGCGCAGCCGTCGCTCGATCCTAATCCTAGCGCTGGGTAATGATGCATCGGTGTTACAACGCATCACTTGGAGTGGTGCTGTTGCGACGTTCATCCCGGAGATGGTGGAAAAGCTAGCAGACTATGGCGAAATTGCACCGGGTAAACAAGCACTTTGGGCATTGTTGGAGTGTGTGCGATCGCATTCTGGTATCGATAGTCAACAACGTATCGATAAACTGCGTTCTCAGATTTCTGAGCCAGCAACGGATACGTCTGATATTGATGCTCTCGTGGAAAACGTGCGATCGCGTCTTCATGATGACATCCAATACTTACATGGCACAATGCCGCTTTGGGGCGTGGATCATTGGGTGCCATTGGGTGATTTGTTTGTAGATGTCAATATTCTGGAGAAATTGAGCAGTAGTCATCGGTCAGAATTGCAGGACTTGTGGCAGGATTTTAAGGAGAATCCCAGCTATCGTAGTTTAGATCGCATTGGCTTGGGTAAAGAACGGAAACGGGTGTCAGGATTGGAGGTGTTGGCGAAGAATACCAACCTGATGGTTGTGGGTAAACCCGGTTCAGGGAAAACAACCTATTTGCAGCGAGTCGTGACGGAGTGTAATGGGGGAAATTTACAAGCACACCGGATTCCCGTCTTGATTAAACTGCGAGAGTTTGTAGACGATGGGCGAGAATTTGCCTATTCGCTAAAAGGTTATCTAGAGCAATACTGGCAGTTATCGAATGCCGAAACTCAATTAGTTCTCAAGCAAGGTCGAGCGCTGGTTCTGCTGGATGGATTGGATGAAGTGACGGGGGAGGATGGGAAGAAAATCACGAAGCAAATCAAAAAGTTTGCTCGTACTTATTCGCAGGTGCAGGTAATTGTAACCTGTCGAACACAAAGTCAGGAATCACGGTTTGAGCGGTTTGATTATGTGGAAGTGGCGGATTTTAATAAAGATCAGGTAGAGGCATTTGCAGAACATTGGTTTAAAGCGATGATGCGGGATGAGTCGGCAGGATTGGCAAAGGCGCAGGAGTTTCTGGAACAACTCTTTTTAGAGGAGAACAAACCGATTCTGGAGTTAGCGATTACCCCGATTTTGCTGAGTTTGACTTGTCTGGTGTTTCACCATACGGGGAAGTTTTACTCGAAGCGTTCCAAGTTGTATCAGGAAGGGTTGGAGTTGCTGCTGGAGAAGTGGGATGAACGCAGAGGAATTGAGCGGGATGAGATTTATCGGGATTTGTCGGTAGATCGAAAGTTGGAACTATTGAGCTATTTGGCGGTGAAGAAGTTTGAACAAGAGCAGTATGTGTTGTTTGAGCAGGAGGAGATTGAGGGATATATTGGGGAGTTGTTGGGGATTGGGCGGCAAGATAGTGGGGCGGTGTTGAGGGCGATTGAAGCGCAGCATGGGTTGTTGATTGAGCGATCACGGAAGGTTTGGTCGTTCTCACACTTGACGTTTCAAGAGTATTTTGTAGTTAAGTGGTTTGTTGACAAAGCAGATTGGTCAGCTTTAATGAAGCACACAATCGATAAACACTGGCGAGAAGTATTTTTATTAGTAGCGGATCTCCCTCAGCAAGCTAATTTTTTCCTGGGTTTTATGAAAGAAACAATAGAGGATAAAGTAAAGGATGATAAGTTGCAAGCTTTTCTAAGCTGGGTTGAGAAGATGGCTCTAAAGATTCAACATCTTTACATACCTGCAGCTGCAAGAGCTTTTTATCTTGGTTTGTATGTTGATCTAGGCTTTCTATTAGCTCGTAAAATTGATCCCAAGCTCGAAGAGTATCTAGATCTCGATACTGACTACCGATATTCCCGTTCTGGAGCTTTTGCTCAACATTCAATGTGTGCCCTTGAGGTTCAACTATACTTTGCATTGAGTCGTGCTTATAGGTTAAGCGGTAAGAGTACATCTATCCCTAACACATATGAACTTCAACCCAGCTTTCAAAGGCTTAGACTTGATCTTAGTTTAGCCTTGCATCATGCATATCGACTATGGGAACACTGGCAAATCAGAGAGTTAGCAGAAAGAGTTGGAACTATGCAAAAATTAGTTCCCGATACAGATAATGAAACTAGCAATAATTGGTGGTCTGAATATGGTGAATTTTGGACAGAGCAATTGGAATTGATTATGGCAGACTATTACGATATGTGGCGGGACTGGCAATTTAATCCTGTACAGATATCTAAGTTAAAGGATTACGATACTGCTAACCAATTACTTTTTGATTGTTTAAATTATAGTTCTTCTGTAAGTAGTCTAGTGAAACGGACAATTCATGAAACTCTGCTACTGCCGATCGCAGAAATCGAAAAACGCAAACAGGAAAACGTAGATTAGGGCAATTCGGTTGCATAGAGGCTGTGCCAACACACTCAAATTGGGGAGTAATCACCCCATAAGACCAATAAGCCGTAACAACTCAATCTTGCCCTGAGCCAGAATAGAACAATCCTCTTACCATAGGAGTAGTAACATTGACCATTCAACTATCCCAGCCTGACTTCAACCGACTAACCCGCATTGTTCAAAATTTACCCGACTTTGCCAACGTGCGCGATCGCATACGTTTAGTTGCAGGGGCGTTAGATAAGTTTACCCCAAATTGCGTGATGGCTGGGATTACTGGAAGCAGAGCGCGATCGCTACAATAAAGATAATTTTCAATCATCCCTGTACTCTATGACTCGTCAGGAACTGGAACATCAGCTTCTTCGCCTATCCCCTGCTGACAAAGCAGACATCATTCAGAGTCTGACCAAAACCCTGAGAACGGGCGGAAAAGGAATCAGCAAAACTCCTGGTATTTG
>NZ_JAVJQN010000271.1:0-51351 GCF_040218245.1 Coleofasciculus sp. E1-EBD-02
GGTTGTTGCAGCGAAGCACGGGGTTAATCGTCGTGCCTGCGACTGGATTGTCAAATCTCCCCTTGTTGGAAGGGTCGATTTGACTTCTATCCCTCTCCGGGTTGCTTCGCTGAACCCGGAGTCTCACGAGATATACGATGAACACCCGCGCAATCACCCACCTTTCTATCATTGTCCTGAGTCTGACGACTGCGATCGCGCCCGCCAAATCGAGTAGCCAAGGTTTCCAAGCTCAAGCTAGGATAGCTCAATCTGGAGGCTATCTGTTGACTCAATCAGGAGGAGGCGTTAATCTTGACGCATTACCGAGTGGCTTTCATTTTTTCCGAAACATTTCCGATGATCGAAATTATCTGATTTTGCAAAAAAGAGGCAACCTAGTCGTTGGTTATGCCTATAAGTATCAAACTGAATTGAGTTATTGTTATCGAGGTACAGCAAACGGCAGCTTCATTACTGATGCTGCGTCGGCAAAACCAATTGTTAACTCTGTCCGTGAATCATGGGAATTTGATGAGAACGATAAAATCAGTCTAAACAACTACAAAAAAATACCTTTAGAAAACATTCAATCTAATATTGATTTTCAACAAATTCTTTATGAATGCAGAAGACTCTTAGCCGAAGCACCCTCCTCCGCCGTTAACGCTTGGACAGATTTTTTCTTCTATCGTCTTTACCCCCAAATGCAAGGGGAGAAGCTTGAACCCTCACAAACTCAATTACAGCAAGAGTGGGTAGCGATTCGTCGTGCGATCGCGGATAAAGTTAGATGGACATCACGGGAGTGTGAACAACCGCCTGATTCGGATGGATATGATGTGGTTAATTATAATCCGAATGAAGTTGCTGATGCCGTTTTCTATGCCCGTCATCCTGAACTTAATGAACGCAAGATTCGTCCGGGGGAAACGAATCTAGCCAGAGAATGGAATGCGATTCAAAGCCGTCTCCCTGAGTTTGTCTGCTATAACCCTTGAATTTTGTTATCTAACTTTATTTCCTGCTAACTCAGCAATAACTTGCTCCAACCCAGCAACAACTCGCGCTAATCGTTCATAGTCTACTTTATCAGGTGTATCTTCGTCAGTATGATAGTAAGGATAGCGAAAGGGTGCTGTATCCGTAACCATTACACCCAGATAACCCTGCTGCCAAAATGCCCACTGATCTGACCAACCCACACCTGGAATCATCGGGGGTAACGTCGCACCTTCAGAGGGGAATTTTACATGGCGGCGGAAGGATTCAACGACGTTGTGAACGAGTTTTCTTGACCCTAAATTACCGATAAACCCGATAAAATTTCCTTGTAATGGATAAATCTTGTCTAAGGGAAACGGATATTGCTGAGAACCAATTTTATCGGAATAATAACCCATCGTTTCTAAACTCAGCATCGCCACAATATTGTCATTGCGATCGCGGCATTGTTTAGCATAGACTAAACTTCCCATGTTATCGGTTTGGAAAAAGGGCGGTTCCTCATTCACAAACTCCACAAACCGCAGCGTTCTCGCCGATTTTTTTCCGGCAAATAAACGCGCTAATTCCAAGGTTGCGGCTGCGCCCGTACCGTTATCATTCGCCGCCGGACTGGTATAAACTGAATCGTAGTGACCGCCAACGACAACGATTTCTTCGGGTTTTTCAGTACCAAGAATTTCAACTTCAATATTGTAGTAGGTTTGATTATCAATCTCGTATCCCTGTCGCTTGACTTTATAGCCAGATTCTGATAATTGCTGTTCCAAAAAATCAGTCGTCGCGATTAAACCGTCATAGTACAAATAGTTGCGTCGTCCAATTTCACCCGCCAGTTTTTCTACATCTTGCTGAAGCGCATTTTGCAAGGCGATTTCTTTCTGAGTCAGGGGTGGGAGTTCACCGTGATAACTTTCTCCAGGCATTCGGATCATTAGGAACCACGCGCCAAGTAGGACTATTACAAGGATTAGACTCAGTATAGCGAGTCGGATGGCTCCGGAGCGATTTAGTAGAGGAATTTTCCACCACGGTTTATTAGTTGAGTCATTGGTCATTGGTCATTGGTCAAGTCGGGGCGGGTGTAGGGTGCGTTAGCGAAGCGTAACGCACCATTTCAAAAGATAGTAGTGGACTGACACAGCTAAAATTGTGGAATAGATTTGACGTTTAAACCGGGCGCAAGCCTTGCGCCCCTACAATTCTAATCCACCAAATAAGGTGTGCCACGCCAGTAGTGGCGTGACCCAACTAAAATGGTGCAATAGATTGGGTACGTAGTGAGGGCTTTAGCCCTCTCCAGCTAGGCGTTAGAGAACTAAAGTTCTCACTACAAACAAAGTCTTATTTTAGCTGGGTCAGTCCAGTAGTGAAACCCGCCCCTACACAACTTCCCTCATCTCCCTCATCTTCCCCATCTCCCCCATCTCCCCCAGCTTCCCCAGCTTCCCCAGCTATGAAACCACCTCATCGTTATTGGTATTGGGCTGGGGAGGTAAGGTACAACAGTTAATATCATTCAAACAAACTTTACCCCACTGCAACGCCCAACGCACCAGTGCGACCCGATTATCGGTATGGGTCTTCTGCAAAATATTACTAATATGGTTATCGACAGTGCGCTTACTGATTTCCAAGTCCTGGGCAATTTCCTGATTGGTTAAACCAGCGGCGACCAGGTCTACAATTTGTAATTCCCGGTCTGAGAGAGAAACCGATTTATTTGACTTGCCACCAGCCATAGGTATTTTGCCCTTGGTAAATCTACTTATGCCTTTTTAATTCTAACGAACTATGGGATACCTACACGCCATAACTCATCCTGGTTTGAGAGATTCTTTTTAACCAAAGGTTAAGGCTCTGGTAGTCTGAGGGAAAAGTTGAGGTGTATATTGCCGTGACTAATCCTCGTGTTCTCTGCCTCGGTGAAATTTTATTCGATCGCCTAGCTAATCAGGTGGGGCGATCGCTCGAACAAGTCGAATCCTGGACGCCTTATCCTGGGGGAGCGCCAGCGAATGTGGCTTGTGCGTTGGTTAAGTTGGGAACCCCGGCGGCGTTTATCGGAGCTGTGGGAGTTGATCAGCCAGGAAACCAGCTTGTCCAATTATTAGAAGATGTCGGGGTGGATAGTAGTGGGGTTCAACGCCATCCTACCGCACCAACCCGACAGGTTTACGTCCTGCGTTCAGACAAGGGCGATCGCGAATTTGCTGGGTTTGGTGATTTTGACACCTCCCAATTTGCTGACGCTTTCCTTGATGCGTCTAAGTTACCCGAATCCTTATTTGAGGGAGCTGATTATTTAGTGTTGGGTACCCTGGAGTTAGCCTATCCCCAAACCCGACAAGCGATTTACAAAGCCCTGGATCTCGCCAATCGCTACGATGTCAAAGTTTTAGTGGATATTAACTGGCGTCCGATGTTTTGGTCAGATCCCAGTAAGGCAAAACCACTGATTGAAGAATTTGTCAAGCAAATCGATTTTCTCAAAATAGCCAAAGAAGAAGGGGAGTTATTCTTTGATACCTCGGATGCAGGGGCGATTACCCATCGTCTAGATTCAGTTGAAGGAGTTTTGGTGACGAATGGAGATCAAGATATAACCTACTGTCTCGGTGAACAGGAGGACACCTTCTCACCCTTTACTATGAATGTGCAAGATACCACAGGGGCGGGTGATGGTTTTGTCGCGGGCTTTATTCACCAACTTTGTCAGAATGGGCTTAAATGTCTAGCGACGCCAGAGTCAGCACGAGATGTGGTCAAATACGCCAGTGCTGTGGGTGGATTAACGACGCTCAAACCTGGTGCGATCGCGGCTCAACCCACCCGACGCGAGGTAGAAGCGTTTCTGAAAGACAATAGGTAATGGTTTAACCTTGTTTTTGCGATCGCTCTGTCACCTGATTATCTTGCGATCGCTTCTTGCGTTCTGCATATTCATGAAAGTTCACGACTTGAGGGTCAGAGGCTGCAATATCATGATTAGCATTGGGTGGGGAAACCTCCGGTGGAACAGGTGGAGGCGTCATTGTAAAGTGCTGCATCGGAGGTGCTTCAACTTTTTGATACGTGACCCCACGAAATCGGAATGTTTTAACTGATGGTTGTGGCGGGTGTTGTGGCTGAGAAGAACGGACAGCTTGTTCTTTTGGAGAGGAGGTGACACCATTCCCTGAATGAGGGACACTCGGTTGAGTCACTGTTGCCAGTTTTCCGTTAACCAGGGTTATTTTTTTCTGGTGTAATAATTCTTTCAACGTGTCCCAATTTCTTTGAGGATTCTCTTTTAACCAAGCGTCCACAGCTTTTATGGCTGGAACAGGAGGTAAGTTAAATTGCATCAAAAGAATAGCGAGAACTTTTCCTTCAGTTGTCATTTTTTTTTGTAAGTTAGGAAGCAAACAGTTGGGACAGTAGATACACTTGAGAGGAGTGATATAAACTCTGGAAAAAGAAAACCCTGATACGAATTCTTCATTTTTTTAAGAAAGTTGTCTATAATTGTCTTCGCCATCCGGATGTTACTGCCTCAGCCATTTGGCGTAATTTTTTAAGCCATTTGGCGGATTGACAATATTCGTCATTTGTCATTTGTCATTTGTCATTTGTCAGGGAACAGGGAACAGGGAACAGGGAACAGGGAACAGGGAACAGGGAACAGGGGATAGGGAATAGAAATTTTGTCTTCTATCTCCCTCAGCTTCCCCATCTTCCCCAGCTTCCCCAGCTCCTCTACACCTCTACAGTTGCAGATTCAGCGCATTGAGTTGAGCTTGGGCTTTTTGTAGAGATTCATACCATTCCTTTTGTGGATCACTGTCAGCCACAATGCCAGCACCCACTTGTCCCCAAACCGTTGCTCCAGGTTGAGAATGGCTCGATTTACTATACAGCAACGTGCGAATTAAAATATTTAAGTCCAGGTTTCCCCGCCAATCTAAATAACCGCAAGAACCATAAAATAAATTGCGTTTTACTGGTTCAAGTTCTTCAATAATTTCCATGCAGCGAACTTTCGGACAACCCGTAATGGTTCCCCCAGGAAATACACCTCGAATCAAGTCTATCGGGTCACACTTAGGACTAAGTGTTCCCATAATATTGCTAACCAAATGCATAACGTGGCTGTAGCGTTCAATAGTGAGAAGTTCATTCACTTGTACAGTTCCCCATTCACAAACTTTGCCGATATCATTGCGCTCTAAGTCAACCAACATGATATGTTCGGCTCTTTCCTTCTTATTAGAAATTAACTCTTTTGCTAACTGATCATCTTGAGTTGAATTAGCGCCACGTTTTCGCGTTCCAGCAATCGGTCGAGTCTCAACTTTTGTGCCAGATAACTGAATCAATCGTTCTGGCGAACAGCTAATCATTGCTCCCCACGGCGTTTGCCAATAACTGGCAAAGGGAGAAGGATTAATCTGTTGCAATGCTCGATAAATTGACCAGCTATCCAAAGCAGTATACGCTTCAAACCGCAACGACAAATTCGCCTGGAAGATATCCCCAGCTTGAATATATCGTTTCGCTTGCTGCACCGCCGCCATATAATCGTGCTGAGAGCTGTGGAAAATGGGAGTGATGGGATTACTTTTGTCCGGTTCTGGTGTATTCTTTACTCCTGTCTTCCTATCCGCTTCCTCTAGCTGATGTTGTAGGGAGTCAAGTTGAGCCGCATCCGTCGTCGCTAACCAGAGAAGTTGCTGATGATGATCCAGCACCGCAAAGGATTCGGGTTCATACCAGTAGGCGATGGGGAAAGGTAGAGGATTAGTGTTTAGGTGGGGGAGTTGTTCAATCTCCCCGGCTAAGTCATATCCCAGCCATCCTAACCACCCCCCGGTAAAGGGAAGTTCAGCAGGTACAGGCGATTCTGCCTTTTGCACTTGAAGCAGGCGGCGCAGGAAAGGTAGAATGTCTCCCACAGGCGGAGTCCATAGTTGAGGTTGATTCGCAATAAAGCGAGGAGAACCTGCACAAATCGAATATCGAGCCAGATGGGTATTATGTGGCGTCACTGGGCTTTCTAAAAGAGTAGCAATGTGATAATTTGCCGCTAAATTTTTTCCCAGAGTCGAATCTCCTCTGGGATGGAGAAATAGTGCCTCAAAGACGTGTGAACCACTACGCTTAGCCAGAGGAAGCTTGCGCCAATGCCAAGGGTGTAGGGGGTTAAGGGAGGATGGGGTGGGTTCAAATAACTCAGTCGCGATCGCGGTATTCACGTCCATTCTGTGGTAAATTTTTCCTGATGCTGTGCTTTTGGCTACAATATTTGTATAACATCAACCCTTTATAGACAATAACAATTTAGTCAATTTCCTGAGCGAGTGAATCTACCTATCCGTCTTCAAGATCCTAAGAATTCCGAAGCAATAGGTTTAAGCAAACTTGGGGAATTGAAAAATAGAGATCGAGAAAATAGTGGCAAATTTTTAGCCAAAAGCTGATGAATGAATCGATAACATTTTTACAAACAGGGCTACCCGAAGGTCCAATTGTTGCATTTACTATTCTACTGTTAGTCAGTTTAACCATTCCGCCATTGTTCGAGCGCCTGGGATTGCCTGGGTTAGTCGGATTGCTTTTGGCAGGAGTCATCCTGGGTTCCAATGGGTTGCAGCTATTGGATGCTGACAGCGAAACCATGAAACTGCTATCGGATATCGGTAAAATTTATCTGATGTTTGTGGCGGGGCTAGAAATTGACTTGGTGCAGTTTCGCAAGAAGAAACATCGGTCTTTAGTATTTGGATTGATGACCTTTATCGTACCACTCGTCGCCAGTATGATGATTGGGCGATTCTTTGGTTTTGGTTGGAATACATCCCTGCTGATGGGTTCTTTATTTGCCTCCCATACCCTGTTAGGGTATCCTATCGTCCAGCGCTTGGGTTTAGTTGAGAAAGAACCAGTCATTGTTACCATTGGCGCGACAATCTTTACTGATATTAGTGCGTTACTCGTCCTAGCTATCTGTGTTTCGATTAATGCGGGAGACTTTTCTGTCTATAGTTTGCTCCAGCAATTGGTGTCATTAGCCATTTACACCGCCATTGTTTTATTTGGCTTTGATTGGATAGGGAAGGAACATTTTCGGCGGACGGGAGATGATGAGGGCAATCAATTTTTGTTCGTACTCCTGGCGGTGTTTTTGGCGTCGGTAGGGGCGGAAATTATTCAGGTGGATCAGATTGTCGGTGCCTTTATGGCAGGTTTAGCGGTTAATGATGTGGTGGGAAACTCACCCGTGAAAGAAAAAGTGGAGTTTGTCGGTAGTGTTTTATTTATCCCCTTTTTCTTTGTAGACATGGGCTTACTTCTAGATATTCCTGTGTTTATCGAAAGCCTCACCACCAGTTTTTGGCTCACCCTAGCCATTGTCGTGGGATTGCTGGGAAGTAAATTCCTCGCCGCCGCGATCACAAAAGTCCTCTATCGTTACAGTTTTAACGAGATGATGGTGATGTGGTCTCTTTCTATCCCCCAAGTCGCTGCCACCCTAGCCGCCGCATTGGTTGGTTTGCAGGTAGGGTTAATCACAGACACCGTCTTTAACAGCGTCATTGTCTTGATGCTAATCACCTCAATTTTGGGTCCTCTATTAACCGGAAAATTTGCCCCGAAACTCCCTTTACCGAAAGCCAGCCCGAAAATTAGCCAGTCCAAACTTTGGTGGGAAAATCATCGCTTTGAACAGTTAGAGGAACAAGAGCCAGCTCCGTTTAGGATAGTCGTGCCAGTTAGCAAAAGTCAAACCAAGGGGTATTTAATGGAAATGGCAGCACTGATAGCGCGTCACCAATCCGGTCAAATTATACCTCTGTCCATTTCTCCAGCCCATACCTACATGGACGAACCCCAGATGCAGGTTAACCTGCGTCATAGTCGGCGACTCCTAAACAAAGCGCTAACGGTTAGTTCGGAGTTTGAAGCTGATGCAAAACCTTTACTGCGAATTGAGAATGACATCGCCTCTGGAATTGTTCACACCGCCCGTGAACAAGATGCCAGTTTAATTGTCATGAGTTGGCGAAAAAATACCGGATTGCGGGCACGTTTGTTCGGCACAATCATTAACCGAGTATTTTGGGCATCTCACTGTCCGGTTGCGGTAATGCGACTCTTAGATGAACCCGTCAACCTGCGTAAAATTTTGGTACCCGCGAAGAATTTCTCGCCGCAGACAATCCGCACGGTGAGATTTGCTCAACTCCTGGCTGATACCCATCAAGGGGAGGTGAAACTGCTGCACGTTTGTCCGGCTAAAACAGCACCTTCTGACATAGCGGCGATTGAAGAGGAGTATATCAATATGCTGAATGTCACGGGAGGGCAGGTCAAATCAGAGGTGCAAGTGATTAAAGCTGACGATGTGGCGCTGGCGATTTTGAAAGTAGCTAAGTTAGCGGATATGGTAATTTTGCGCTCTTTGCGTCGCCGTACTATTGCGGGGTTAGGGGTGAGTGATATTACTACACAATTGATTAAAGAACTTAGCTGCTCATTAGTTTTGTTTGGGGAACCGTATTAAGGGCAATGGTACTGAAAAACGTGCATTTTTTGATTTCTGAAACCCTTGATATACCGTAGGGTGGGCAATGCCCACCAGCCAAAATTTTAGCTGTCATGCATTTAAATGTGGAAGTTTTCATCACTCAGCCATTTCATGATTATTACTTTGTTTCTGCTGAGATAACAAGCGAGAACGAATTCCACTTAAATCAGGTTGAACGCTCACTAAACGCTGACGCACAGATTCAGCTAACTGCTCTTGACGGTTAAGATAGGCTTCCACAGCGTCTTGGTGTCGAAGATAATACCCAATTGTCGTATAAACATCAGATAACGATAGTGTTGAATAACGCTGAACAATGGATTCAGGAGAAGCACCATCCTGAAAAGCGCGAATTACTAACTCCAGCAAAACCCTTGAATTTCCGACTCGAATCGCTCCTGTTGAATCCTCAAAAAGAGGTGGCATTTCACGCTCTAAAGTCAGACTCATTTACTAATGCCTCCTACAGGTCTACATTATAAATAATCATAACTGAAATCAACTGCGCTCAAATTGGGTATCAGTTGTTGTTATCAGTGGCACAAAAATCTTTACTCATAACAGTTTTGCCTAACATGAATCCCTACGCAATTATTTCTCAAACTCAACGCCAACGAGTCAGCGATGGTATAACGCGATCGCTTCTGGAAAACTGCGAGAATGCGCCCCGCATCCTGGTACTCGTTTGGTCTCAACTCGGTGACTTTGACACACTCGAATATGCCTGGTGGTTACAGCGAGAGGCTGAACAGTTGCAGGCTAAGGGAATCGCCATTCGCGCTGTGGGGATTGGTAATCTGGATTCAGGAAAACAATTTTGTAACTATACCGGATTTCCGGCGGAATGGTTGTTTGTTGATCCAGAGGCTCAATTGCATCGCCAGCTTAACCTCTATCCTGGGTTAAATCTCAAACTTCCGGGACTTTCTACCTCACAAAGGGCTTGGTTAAATCTACTCTTAATGTGTGCGGGGATTGGTAGCCCAGATACGCTTGCAGAAGTATTTCGCGGTTATCGGGGCGATCGCAATGCACCTCAGCTTATCGGCGATGAGGAAGTTGTGAAAGCAAAACCCTTACCGCCTCTCAAAGGCTCATTTTTTCAATTCGCTGGTGGAAGTGGATATCAGCGCCCCTTTGAACTCGCCACCTTGAGACTACGGAATATGGTAGAAGTGTTAAGCCATTGGAAAACCTACGTTCCCAATCCCGCCTACATGACACAGCGAGGTGCAACCTTCCTCTTTGACGCCGACGGTAACGTATTGTACGAACATCGCGATCGCGGAATACTTGGCTTTGCTGCCAACATGAGCCGCCCATTATCATTTTTAGCTGGAATAGGGTAAAAGGGTAGAAGGGTAGCGATCGCATCGATTCCGGAATACAAGTACAGACAATTGGTGATTGAGTAAGAAAGAAAGTTTTATGTAGGGGCGGGTTTTACTATTATCATTTTTTACCTTACCCATCCGTAACTAAAACCACCCCGATGTAGAGACGTAGCATGCTACGTCTCTACTCCTTCAAAGATATACCCTAATCATGAACTATTGTTTTCCCAAACCAAATTCCCCTTTCCTCTGGATTCCCAGCAATCTTCTCCTCAGCCTTCTCATCTTCATCAGCACAGCCAATGCCGAAATAATCCCCGATAACGATAACTTTTCAACCAACACCAACATTACCAATGGTGAGATTCAAGGCGGAATCCGCACCGGAAATCATCTCCTCCACAGTTTTGAGGAATTTTCTATTCCTACCAACTCCCAAGCCATCTTTAAACTGACTCCCCAAAACCTAGACATAGAAACCATTATTAGCCGCGTCACAGGCAACAAGACATCCATCATAGATGGCATCCTTGCCGCAGATGGCACTGCCAACCTAATCCTAATTAACCCCAACGGAATTATAGTTGGCGCTAATGCACAACTTAATATCAATGGTTCCTTTTTAGCCAGTACCGCGAATAGTGTTATTTTTGCTGATGGCAGTGAATTCAGCACCACCAATCCCCAACTCCCTCCCCTGCTCACCATTAACGTACCGATTGGTTTACAGTTTGGTGAAAATCCAGCACCGATTATTCATCAAGCAAATAGTAATTTATCAGTCGATTCCGGTCAAACCTTAGCCCTAGTGGGAGGAAATTTATCATTAAATGGAGCCAATTTAACAGCACCACAAGGACGAATTGAATTAGGAAGTGTGGCAAGTTCTGGACTCGTTCATCTAACTCCAATAACCCCAGGTTTTACCTTCGACTATTCTGATATACCACAATTTGGCATGATTAACTTAACCAATGCCACAGCCGTTAATACCAGTGGTTTAGGTGGTGGCACAATTCGGGTGCGGGGGGGACAAGTCACCCTGACTCAAGGCTCAAACCTAGTGGCGGAAACCTTCGGGAATGTAAACGGCGGCGGGATTGATATTCAGGCAAATCAGATAAAACTGCAACAAGGTTCCTTTGCTTCTACCTCTACATTTGGTGCAGGTACAGGAGGAAATCTGACCCTTCGTGCTGACCAAGTGAACGTGACTGGCACAACTCCTTTAGAACCCTCACGGCAGATTTTATTCGCAACATTTAATCCACTGAATCTTAGTAATGGCTTATTTAGCTTTAGTGGTGGACAGGGTAATGCTGGACATTTAACCATTGAAACCGACCAATTGATTGTACAGAACGGCGCGATGATATTAACCGCAGCCTTGGCTGAGGGTAAGGGTGGCAATTTAACCTTAAACGTTTCGGAGTTAGCCGATTTAACCAGTGGGTCTCTGTTACTAACAGGAACCACGGATAAAGGAAATGCAGGTGATTTCACAATTACGGCTAATCAATTGAGAGTGCTAGACGGTACATCCCTAAGCACCACGCCTGGCGGTACAAGTCAGGGTCAAGGGGGAAATCTAACCGTAACCGCTGAATTGGTGGAACTTAGAGGAACTCCAGCCAACGCCGTTGTTCCCGGCGGGTTGTTCACAACAACGCTGGGTGCGGGGGATGCGGGTGATTTTACCCTGAATACAGGTCAACTTATTGTTGCTGATGGGTCTCAAATCTCAGCGTCGGCGGCGGGTGGGGGACGAGGCGGACATCTTATGATTAACGCTGATACGGTGGACTTGAGGGGAATTTCTGCTGATGGTCAGTTTTTAAGTGGTTTGTTTACGTCGTCATCGCTGTTAACCGTAGAAGGACAAAGGGGAACAGCACCCGCTGGAGATTTAATGATTACCACGCGACGCTTAAGTGTGCAGGATGGCGCTCAAATTTCCGCCGCTACAGGGAGTGCCGGGACAGCCGGAATGTTAACAATTAATGCGGCTGAATCGGTAACCGTGGCGGGTGTGGCGACGGGTGTTGATCCCGGTGTCGAACGTGTCTCCTTTGGCATCATTGGTGATGGTATCGTACCCAGTGCGATTGAAGCGAATACGAGTGGTGCAGGTGGCGCGGGGGATTTGCAGATTCAAACCGGAGAGTTAAATGTGAGGGATGGCGCAGAAATTGGCGTCAGGGGGACAGCATCGGGTGCTGCTGGTAACTTGGATATTATCGCTGATTCGATTTGGCTGGACAATCAAGGGGCAATTAGTGCAGCTACGGTGGCGGGGACAGAGGGAAATATTCGACTCGACGCCTCGAATGTGTTGCTGCGGCGCAATAGTCAGATTACGACGAATACCGAGAACAGTGATGGGGGTAATATCCGCATCAATACTAATCTTTTAGTCGCGATCGATAATAGTGATATCACGGCTAATGCTCGTCAAGGTCAAGGGGGTCGTGTTAGTATTACAGCTCAAGGTATTTTTGGCACTCAGTTTCGGGATGAACTGACCCCCAATAGTGATATCACTGCCACATCAGATTTAGGACCACAATTTAATGGTCTGGTGACTCTCAATATTCAGGGGATTGACCCGAATCGGGGATTAGTTCGCTTACCGGAAAACTTTACTCAACCCGGTGATCAAATTGCCACAGGTTGTGTCGCTGAAACTGGAAATTCCTTTGTCGTGACGGGACGCGGTGGATTACCCGAAGACCCCAGTCAAATTTTACGTGGTCGAACCCTTTGGCAAGATTTGCGAACTTTTGATTTGGCTGAAGAAAATCTGGAGGAGACGGGACGTGGAGAGAATCGACAGCAATTCCCTTCGTCAAGAGAGGAAATACATCCAGAGGAAAACCTGACCTCTCGCCGTTCTTCTATTGTGGAGGCTAAAGGATGGGTTATTGATGGCGATGGTAATGTTGAACTGGTGGCGAATATTCCTAATAATAGACTGAGGGGGCTAGAGTCATCCAGAACATCTCATTGTTATTAAATAAAACAGTAGGTTGGGTCGAGATACAAGACCCAACACAAGCCAATGCTGCAAGGGATAGAGGAGAAGGGGAAGCAGGGGAAGCAGGGGAAGCCGGGGAAGCTGGGGAAGCTGGGGAAGCTGGGGAAGCTGGGGAAGCTGGGGAAGCTGGGGAAGCTGGGGAAGCCGGGGAAGCTGGGGAAGCCGGGGAAGCTGGGGAAGCCGGGGAAGCTGGGGAAGCAGGGGAAGCTGGGGAAGCCGGGGAAGCTGGGGAAGCAGGGGAAGCAGGGGAAGCCGGGGAAGCCGGGGAAGCAGGGGAAGCCGGGGAAGCTGGGGAAGCTGGGGAAGCCGGGGAAGCCGGGGAAGCCGGGGAAGCAGGGGAAGCCGGGGAAGCTGGGGAAGCTGGGGAAGCTGGGGAAGCTGGGGAAGCCGGGGAAGCTGGGGAAGCTGGGGAAGCCGGGGAAGCCGGGGAAGCTGGGGAAGCTGGGGAAGCTGGGGAAGCTGGGGAAGCTGGGGAAGCCGGGGAAGCCGGGGAAGCCGGGGAAGCCGGGGAAGCCGGGGAAGCCGGGGAAGCCGGGGAAGCTGGGGAAGCTGGGGGAGCAGGGGAAGCTGGGGAAGCAGGGGAAGCAGGGGAAGCCGGGGAAGCCGGGGAAGCCGGGGAAGCAGGGGAAGCCGGGGGAGAAAAAGTTAAATTTAGAGGTTATCTGAGCGGTATGGCAACAGAAGTTAACTTGATACTGTTGGGTTTCACTCCGTTCAACCCAACCTACTTTAGTAATGACTTAAATTAACAATCACCTATGGAAAGTTTTATTCAGAAAAAATCATTTATATTACTTTTATTAACCGGGAATTTATTTGTTGACTTACTGGTTTCGAGTAAGATAGCTCATGCCCAGGTTATCCCTGATGACACATTACCCCAAAATACAGTGGTCACTAAAGATGGTAATATTAGTGAGATTCAACAAGGGACAAGAGTAGGCGATAATCTATTCCACAGCTTTGATCAGTTTTCTGTTTCTGAAGGTTCAACGGCATTGTTTAACCTAGAAACGATCAATCAGGATGTCCAAAATATTATTAGCCGGGTTACCGGAAATCAAGCGTCACAAATTAATGGCACAATTCAGAGTAACAATACAGCCAATTTATTTTTAATTAATCCTCAAGGTATTATTTTTGGTGCGAATGCCAAACTCGATATTGGCGGATCTTTTTTAGCCAGTACAGCCAATAGTATCCAATTTCCCGATGGGCGGGAATTTAGCGCCACGAATTCCTCAACCCCACCCTTATTATCAATAAATGTACCGATTGGTTTGCAGTTTGGTTCAAATCCGGCTCCAATCAGCAATCAATCGACGGCTGGCTTACAAGTAAATTCAGGTCAAACCTTAGCCCTAGTCGGTGGCGAACTGCGGTTTCCGGGAGGACATTTGACAGCACCCCAAGGGCGAATTGAATTAGGTAGTGTTGGTGAAAATAGTTTTGTCCAGATTACGCCAGCGATTAATGGCTTTACTCTGGGATATGAAGAGGTGAAAAATTTCCAAGATATTCACCTATCCCAGCAATCTGTTGTAGATGTTAGTGGTACAGGTAGCGGGTTTATTCACATCCAAGGTGGTCAGGTGAACCTGATGCAAGCCTCACAGATTCGTGCAGATACACAGGGTAATATTGACGGCGGTGATATTACGATTCAAGCGGAACAATTGAACCTAAAAGAGGGCGCTTTTGTTTCGGCGTCTACCTTTGGTGATGGGGCGGCTGGTCGCTTAATGGTCAATGCTGCATCAGTGGAAATTATTGGCATAAGAAATCTACAAGAGGTATTAGATACACTTTTTGAGGAGAAAACAATTACCCTTCCGGAGTTGGGTACGGGTCTATTTTCGCTAAGTTTCGGTTCTGGTGCGGCAAATAGCTTAATCATTAATACGGAAACATTAAGTTTGCAAGAGGGTGGTTTTATCTCAACCTCTCCCTTTAGCACGGGTTCAGGCGGCGATATGATGGTGAGGGCGTCTGAATCGGTGGAAATGGTGGGTTCAGAACTATTTGCTGATAGTTATGGCGAAGGAGATGCAGGTCAACTAACCGTACAAACCCGACAGTTAAGGGCTAGCGAAGGAGGTGGAATATTTAACTCTACCTTTGATGCAGGGCGTGGCGGAAATGTACTAATTCAAGCATCCGATTCCATTGAACTAATGGGTACAACACCCGATGGTCGATTCAAAAGTGCGATCGCCTCTAATGCATTTCAGGATGCGACTCAAGCCACGGGCAATGTGATCATTGAGACTCAACGCTTAACAATTCGGGATGGGGCGGGAATTGGCGCGGCTACCTTCGGTACGGCTCAAGGGGGAACAGTGAAGATTCAGGCGTCAGATCGGGTGGAACTGATTGGCACTTCGGAAAATGGTCAAGAGTTGAGTAGTTTAAATACCCAAAGTTTTGCTGAGGGTGCAGCCGGAGATATTGAGGTTTATACCAAGCGATTGGTGCTGCGTGATGGCGGAGTGGTATCAACCACCACGCAAAATGTTGGGCGGGCGGGACGAGTGGTAGTTCGAGCCTCAGAATCTGTGGAACTGAGTGGTATTTCCGCTGATGGCGAGTTTCCCAGTAGTTTGCGATCTGATGCATCGTCTGATTCGGTTCCCAGTGGTTTTATTCCACCGCCTCAGACTGAGGTATTGGGAGAAGCGGGAGATGTCACGATTGATACAGGACGTTTAATCATCCAAGATGGAGCAGAAGTCACGGTCAATGGGGAAAAGTTCGCTGCCGCAGGGAATTTGAGAGTTGATGCTGATTTAATTTGGTTAAACAACGATAGTCGAATTTCAGCGACAACCCTGGCGGGAACAGAGGGAAATATTACGCTACAAACGCAAAATTTATTGCTACAGAATCAGAGTCAAATTAGCACGAATGCGGAGAATACCAATGGCGGTAATATTACGATTGATACCGATACGTTAGTCGCCCTGAACAATAGTGATATCAGTGCCAACGCCCAAGCGGGATCAGGAGGTCGAGTTACGATTAATGCTTTTGGTATTTTTGGCATAAAATGTCGAGAACGAAAATGTCGAGAACGGTTAACTCCGGAGAGTGATATCACAGCCACATCAGCCCTAGGACCGGAATTTAGCGGTATCGTCAATATCAATATTCAGGCGATTGATCCCAATCAAGGATTAATCCGGTTACCAGAAAACTTTACTGAATCCAATAACCAAATTGTTACAGCTTGTGATGTGGAGCAAGGCAATTCCTTTGTGGTAACTGGACGAGGAGGTTTACCCGAAGACCCCACTCAAACCCTGCGAGGTCGAACCCTTTGGCAGGATTTACGGGTTCTGGCGTTGAATGAAGATGAAGGAGATCCTGTAGAGACGTTGCCTGCAACGTCTGGGAACGGGGCTAGTAGAGACGTGACCGTGGAACGTCTGGGAGATAGAAGAGAATCTCCCTCTGAGCGTCATTCGCCCATCGTAGAAGCTCAAGGATGGATTATTAATTCCCAAGGTCAAGTTGAGTTAGTGGCTCATGTTCCTGACGTTACTCCCCACAGTTCCTGGTATGGAGCAGCAAAATGCTTAAATTAAGTTATAAGCACGTCCTCGAACGAAATTAAGCCCTGAACTAAAGTACTCTAAGAGAAGCCGCTCCGCGTCTACTGGCTCAAAGCTTAAACCCGTTAAAACGGGTTCAAAGACTGACCTAGTAAGCTTCAGCTTACTTGAGCTTAAAGATTAAAAAAATTATTTTCTGGGTCTAAATTGGCGATATTCAGATCAAGGAGCGTGCCATTGCATTTAGGAAAGCTTGTTACAGCAGGTTGCGCTGGTCTATTTAAAAATCAAAAGGCTGAAGAACTGCTAAAAGCCCTATATAATCAGTATTTCTCCCCCCTATTGCCTATTGCCTGTTTTATTCTTTCCCTCATGACTTTTTTGCCCCAAATCAGACTGAAAACAGTTATCAGGCGATCGCGAACTCAAAAAATAGCGATATTCTCCTCACGCCTCAAGGTTTTCAGTCGCTGTATCGGGTTAGGATTACTCACATTGTTCCTGATAACGTGGGTTTTTCCCACCCTAGCGCAGCATCCGCCGATACCGCTTACGGGATCAACTCAGATTCAAGTCTTGAGTCGGGAACAGGGAACTCTTAACAAGGAACAGGATATAAACTCCGTTCAGGAGAATGACAATGCTTTAACTCAACTCGAACAAGGCAAAGCCCTCTATGCGGCGGGGCGCTTTTGGCAAGCGATTAGGGTTTGGCAAGAGGCGATGCAAGCGTATCAAGCTCAAGGCGATCGCATCCACCATGCCCTGAGTTTAAGTTATCTCTCCTTAGCCTATCAAGAGTTGGGACAATGGCAGGAGGCGGAACAAACGATCACCCAAAGCTTAAATCTAGTCGCTAATCTGCTCAAACCCACCTCCAATCATCAACGCCTTCTCGCCCAACTGCTGAATACTCAAGCCAGTCTCCACTATGCCCAAGGACAAATGGAAGCGGCTTTAGAAACCTGGAAACAGGCAGAACAGGCGTATCAAGACGCGGGGGATCAAACGGGTATATTCGGGAGTCAAATTAACCAAGCCCAAGTTTTACAAGCGTTGGGACTCTATCGGCGATCGCAGATTACCTTAGAGCGAGTGCAAACCCAACTCCAAACTCAACCCGATTCGTTACTCAAAGCCGCCGGATTACGCAGTCTGGGCGTCGCGTTGCAAGTGGTGGGTAATCTGGAGGAATCGCAACAGGTTTTGCAGCAAAGTTTGGCAATAACTCAGCGCTTGGATGCAGTCGCTGAGCAAAGTGCGACGCTATTTAGCCTGGGAAATACAGCTAGAGCGTTACAGGAATTTGAAGATGCGATCGCCTATTATCAACAAGCCGCCTCAACAGCAACCACCCCTCTTACCCAAGTGGAAGCCCAACTCAACCAACTCAGCCTGCTGATTGAAACCCAAAATTGGACAGACGCCCAAACCTTAGTCCCCCAAATTCAGGCTGAATTATCTAGTTTACCTCTAAGTCGGGCGGCGGTTTATGCTCAAGTGAATCTCGCTGAGAGTTTGATAAAAATGGGAAGCAATGTAGAGACGTTGCCTGCAACGTCTGGGAGCCAATCTGTAGGGGTGGGGTTGAGGGATAATAACGTTACCCAAGACGCCGCTAAGTTGACTAAAGCTGTTCTAGCTGGGGAACAGGGTAGAATGCCTCAATCCCTGATCCCTAATCCTGGAGGCGCTAAAGCGCAACTACAAGCGCAACTACGAACGATCGCACAATTGTTAGCTAGAGCGATCCACCAAGCCAGACAGCTTAATGATAAGAGAGCCGAGTCTTACGCCTTGGGTCAATTGGGACATCTCTATATGCAGACACAGCAGTGGTTAGAGGCGCGAGAGTTAACCGAAGAGGCGTTAAGTTTGGCGCAAGGAATACAAGCCACTGAAATCGCCTACCGTTGGCAATGGCAACTGAGTCAGATACTCCAACATCAAGGTAATCTGACAGGTGCGATCGCGGCAAATCGGGAAGCCGTTCATACCCTGCAATCCCTACGCCGTGATTTGGTGGCGATTAATCCTGATGTGCAATTTTCCTTTCGGGAAACCGTTGAACCCATTTATCGCAATTTGGTGGAATTGCTCTTAAGCAATCAGCCCACACCAGAACAGCTCACCCAAGCTCGTGAAACCATTGAATCCCTGAGATTAGCGGAACTAGAGAACTTCTTTCGGGAAGCCTGTTGGCAAGTTCAACGCCAAGCCATTGATCAGATTGATCCCCAGGCTTCGGTGATTTACCCAATTATTTTGCCTGATCAGTTTGCCGTTATTGTCTCCCTACCAGGAAAACCCGTGCGCTATTTTCAAACAGATGTAGCTCAGACTCAAATAGACAGCACCATTGAGCAGCTACTACAAGCCTTAAATCCAGTATGGTCAAACAAAGAACGGTTACGCCTGTCCCAACAACTTTATGATTGGTTGATCCGACCGATTGAACCGGAGTTAAAAGAGAATGAGATTAAGACCCTAGTCTTCGTTTTGGATGATGCTTTGCGGAATTTGCCTATGGCGGCGCTTTATGATGGACAACAGTATTTGATCGAGAACTACAATATTGCGCTATCGGTCGGATTACAACTGATCGAGCCGCGATCGCTCCTTCCCCAACAACTGAAAGCCTTAACTGCTGGACTCACCGAGGCGCGGGACGGTTTTCCAGCTCTCCCCGCCGTGAAGTTGGAAGTGGAAAACATCGCCGCCCAAATTCCGACTAAGGTCTTTTTAAATCAACAGTTTACCCATCAAGCGCTGCAAGAGCAAATTGAAGCGACTCCCTTTCCAGTGGTTCATCTAGCGACTCACGGACAGTTTAGTTCCAAAGCCGAGAACACATTTCTGCTCACTTGGAATAGTCGCATCAAGGTGAAAGATTTGGATCAACTCCTGCAAGCCAGACAGCGACAGAATACCAACCCGATTGAACTGCTGGTTCTCAGTGCTTGCCAAACGGCGACAGGGGACAAGCGAGCGGCTTTGGGACTGGCGGGATTAGCCGTGCGATCGGGCGCTCGTAGTACTCTAGCAACCTTATGGTCAGTTAATGATGAATCGACGGCTCAGTTGATGGTTGAGTTTTATCGACAACTCACCCAATCTCAAGTCAGTAAAGCCCAAGCCCTGCGTCAGGCTCAACTCACTCTTCTACGTCAACCTAATTATCAGCATCCCTTTTACTGGGCACCCTTTGTCTTAGTCGGAAATTGGCTTTGACAAACGTGAAGAATTGATATTGAGAGGCACGGTTCATTCCACGTTATGATACTATACTGGGTATTAATAATAATTAAGGGGTGTGACCCCACACTCCACTATAAAAACTAAGTGTTAAGCGGGGCGACACATCCAGGGTTGTAGGTACTCTCTCATTCTTCAGTTGCTTTACTAGGGAATTGGTATGCTCAACAATAAATAGACAAGTTACCATTAATTTAGTAAAATGCGTGTTTTATTTGTCTGTCTGTTATGGGATACCGCTTAAAATCCCTGTGATGCACTACAACTCATTCTTCTTCACGAGGGTTTTTTATCATGGCTTGGAAACATACACCTCAACCGCTTGCATTTTTGTCAGTAGGTCTTTTCCTAAAGCTGCTACTGGTTAGTAGTTTAGCAGTATCATTACATGCTGAAACCATACCCCTGTCTGAAACAGCCAGTGCGACCTTTATTCCCGACAGGAAAGGAGCGCCCAAAGATTCAGCCGGGGGAGCCTCACGGGATGGTGGTGTATGTCCCAATGACACCAGTGAGCTGGGAACATCAGTCACACCGTTCCAATTAGCCACAAATCATGGATTCACGGTAGCCGAACGTCCCACATTCTTTGTTTACATCCCACCAACAGTAGCTCAAGACGCTGTATTTATTCTCAAGGATGAAACAGAAGAGTATTTCTACCAAAAAACCGTATCACTTCCTAACCAGAGAGGTTTGGTCAGCTTTAAACTACCCATTGATGCACCAACTCTGGAAATTGGCAAGACCTATCAGTGGTCGTTTTTACTCATTTGCGGACAATCCCTCCGACCCGATAGTCCTAAAGTAGAAGGGCAAATTCAGCGCATTCAACCTGATCCCGCCTTACTCAGCAAACTTCAGCCATGGTCTCCTGTCGATAGAGCCGCTTTTTATGGAGAGGAAAGTATTCAATAACAAGGGTTTCAGGCGTTTTTATTAGGGGTATTTGACCGGACATGATATCAAACGTCAATTTGATGAAAGATGCCCAAAATCTATCTGTGGGCATTTTTTATTAATTAACTAGATGTGAGACCATAAGTAAGTCATTGATGATAGCGTCAATGGCAATAGTTTCATTAAAGATTAAACATACAGCATTTCTCAGTCTAGTGAGGTGCAGTAACAAGACGAAATTAGCCTCTGTGAGCGCAAAAGTCTTATTCTCAATGTACCTCACCAGCATGGAAAAGGCTGTATACCTCTTTGAAAAAGTCTCTGAGGGGAATTCAATGAGCTGAAGTCGGATTTTAAAATAAAAAGGAGGAAACTTGCAAATTACGAAGGAGTTAACAAACCACTCATTTGAGTATTATTACTTAGTCTTCTTTGGAGTCACTCTTGTCCGATACTTTCTGATTGCTGGGGGAGCCTATTGGCTCTTTTATGTCGTTCTGGGAAAGTCACTCGCCAACAACAGTTTGCGTCTGAAGCCACTAATGAATGATTCTATCAGAAATGATATCGTACTATCGGTTTTATCGGCAACTGTTTTTGCTTTTTGTGCAGCGCTAATCTTATCAGAGTACGGTTTGGGAGTAACGCTCCTCTATACTAACCCAGATGAATATGGACTGTGGTATATAGGAGTTAGTTTTGTTGCAGTGCTTGTGCTTCAGGATACATACTTTTACTTTATCCACCGCCTTTTTCACCACCCTTGGCTGTTTAAATGGATGCATTCTGGACACCACCGTTCGGGAGAACCAACCCCGTGGAGTTCCTTCGCATTTGATCTACCCGAGGCAATTATACAGTCACTCTTCTTTGTCGTTATCATCTTTATCGTCCCGCTCCATTTCATCACCTTAGCGGCGGCACTGATTACGATGACAATATGGGCAGTAGTGTCTCATTTGGGATTCGAGCTATTTCCCTCATCATTTCTTCACCACTGGCTGGGGAAGTGGTTTATCGGGGCAACCTATCATTCAATACATCATCGCCAGTACACTGTACACTACGGATTGTATTTCACGTTCTGGGATAAGTTGCTTGGTACTTAACTTTACTTACCCTGCTCCCTCTGCTTCCCCTGCTCCCCCTGCTCCCCCTGCTCCCCCTGCTCCCCCTGCTCCCCCTGCTTTCACCTTAAGTTGATACCAATGCACGTCGGTGCGCCCCTACAGTGTTGGTGCTTGGCGCGAAGGAATCGTTTTAAAGACGCGAATCAAATCGGCTTGACGAATCGGTTTACTAATATAATCATCCATCCCCGCCTCTAAACACGTTTCTCGATCTTCCTGCATCGCATTAGCTGTTAGAGCCACAATCCAAGGGCGCTGGGAGTAGTTTTGGCAGATATAACGGGTAGCGGTTAAACCATCCATTTCTGGCATCTGTACATCCATTAATATGACATCGTAGGATTGACGGGAGATGGCATCAAGAACTTCCTGTCCATTACTGACCAAATCAGCTTGATAACCTAAACGTTTTAACAGCAACAATTCTACCTTTTGATTGACTATATTATCTTCAGCCAAAAGAATCCGTAACGGCAACTGTTGGGCAAGAGGTGAATCTCCAGATTCTGGCGAAGCAGGCTGAGACTTAATAGCAGTCGCTTGCCTTCCTAAAACTTGAGTCAAAGTATTATAAAGTTGCCCAAGTTTAATCGGTTTAGGTAAACAAGCAGCAAAATGACGCTCAATTAAAGACGTTTTCGTTGTCAATTTTCCTATAGGCGTTAATAATACCAAAGGCAATTCTTTGAAACCTGATTGGTTGTGGATTTGCAGACCCAGAGTTAGCCCGTTCATTTCGGGCATTTGCCGATCGATAATTGCCACATCAAAGGCTTCTTTCTGATTGAGCCAAGCCAAGGCTTCATTCCCCGATTGAGTACTTCGGGCAATCATGCCCCAACATTGGGTTTGCTGGGTTAAAATTTGGCAACTTGTCGGATTATCATCAACAATTAAAACTCGTTTACCTGCAAGCTGAGGTTGAGGAGTTGTTAAATTCGGTTCAGACGTATCTTGATCTACCGTTAAAACAACACAGAAGGAAAAAGTAGACCCTTCACCCAAGGTACTGTCTACCCAAATTTCTCCCCCCATCATTTCACTTAATTGTTTAGAAATAATTAAACCGAGTCCCGTACCCCCATACTGGCGAGTGGTTGAAGAATCCAGTTGACTAAAGCGTTGGAATAAGCGGTTAAAGCGGTCTTTAGGAATGCCAATGCCCGTGTCTTTTACCGAAAACATAAGGCAAAGAGTCGGCGAGGTATGGCTATCCTGGTTTTGAGTCGAATCGGTGACATAGCAATGTTCAACCTTGACTGAAACGCTAACTTCCCCCACATCAGTGAACTTAATTGCATTACTCAACAAATTGATGAGAATTTGGCGCAGGCGGGTGACATCTCCGACCAGAGTAGAGGGGACTTCTGGGTCAATAAAATAAGTTAATTCTAATCCCTTTTGTACGGCTTTGGGCGCAAACAGATCAACAGCGGTTTCCAGACAGTCACGTAGATTAAAGGGTTTGAATTCAAGTTCTAGTTTACCCGACTCAATCTTGGCAAAATCTAACACATCATTAATCGTGATCAGTAGAGTTTCCCCACTTTGGCGAATCGTTTCTACCAAATCCTGTTGGTGGGCATCCAGTTTTGTATTCTCTAAAATTCCGGTTAAGCCAATCACCGCATTCAAGGGGGTGCGGATTTCATGGCTCATGGTTGCCAGGAATTCACTTTTCGCTCGGTTAGCGGCTTCTGCGGCTTCTTTTGCCTCTGCTAGGGTGGCGTTTTGAGCTTGCAGTTGCTGCTGAATATGGCGTAACGTGAGTTGAGTTTTAACCCGCGCGATTACTTCTTCGAGTTGAAATGGCTTTGTAATATAGTCTACGCCACCTACCTCAAAGGCTCTCACTTTATCCCAGACTTCATCAAGGGCGCTCAAGAAAATTACCGGAATTTCGGCGGTTTGTTCGTCAGCTTTCAAGCGTTGACAAACTTCATACCCATCCATTTCCGGCATTTTAATATCCAGCAAAATTAAATCCGGCGGATCAGTATTAACCGCATTCAGTGCCTGTTTCCCACTAATGACTCGACGAACTTCATAGCCTTGGTTCGCCAGCATGGTAAACAAGATACGTAAATTATCAGGGATATCATCGACAATTAATATGTCTCCCTTGATGGCTTGAGATTGACGTTCACTCATGAAGGAGGGGCTGTGTTAAATCCACTATGCGATCAAAACAAAGGGTGTTAACCCATTGGGTCAAGGTTTGAGCCAGAGATAGTTGCTCTTCTGGAATTTGGGCAATAAGCTGGATAATCACTTTCTCTCTAGCGCTGAGTGCGGCTTTGTGCAGTTGTGCCAGCCATTCAATCGGCATTTGTGCCAACGTTTTTTGTAAAGCAGTTTCCTGCAAGGGTGCTGGCGACGTATCCGGCGATGTGAGAGAGAGAGGTTCAGCTTCTGCATACAAATAACGCACGCCTAAATGTTGCGCCATTTTTTCAAAGATAACCTCTTCCTGAAACGGCTTGCTAACGAAATCGTCGCAGCCTGCGGACAAAACAACCGATCGCTGTTTATCGAAAACACTAGCAGTCAAGGCTATAATTACCGTGGCTTGACCCTGCAACGATTGTCGAATTCGACGAGTGGCTTCATAACCATCCATCACAGGCATCCGCATATCCATCCAGATTAGGTGAGGTTGCCAACTCTGCCAACGTTCAACAGCTTGCTGTCCATTTTCGGCTTCCTGCACCTCAAACCCCATCGGTGCGATTAGATTAACCAGCAACACCCGACTTTCCCATTTATCATCAGCAATCAGAATCCGATAAGTCGGTTGATTGGGGGCTAAACCAATCGCCCGTTTAGACTGTTGAATCTCAATGTCAGCCGCTTGAGCGGGATTAACCTTAATTGTAAACCGAAACGTTGTTCCTTGACCCAAAACACTGCTGACGGCGATGGTTCCTCCCATCAGTTGGACAAATTTCTGGCTAATCGGTAAGCCTAATCCTGTGCCTTCTTGGGATTTGCGCCCGGTTTCGGTTTGGATAAAGGCTTCAAATAAGGTATCAAGTTCGGCTGGGGCAATTCCTGGACCCGTGTCTTCAACTTCAAAGGTGATTCGGGATTCGGGATTCGGGATTCGGGATTGGGGATTTATATTCCGTTCCCCAAGCAGGGCGGGTTTAGTCAAGTTATCGGTTTCTTGGGTAACGTTATCGGTAAAACCCGCCCCTACACATTGGTTTACAGACGTGCCATGTAGAGACGTTGCATGCAACGTCTCTACATGCAAGGTGACACTCCCTTCCCCTGTAAATTTAATTGCATTTCCCAATAAATTAATTAAAACCTGACGTAACTTACTCTCATCCGTCCGCACATATTGGGGAACTTCTGGATCACAATCAAAGATTAGCTGTAAGCCCTTTGATGCCGCTTTGAGCTGGAGCATTTCTTCTAAACTTTTGAGTAAGCGATACAGATCAAAACTGGTTTCATTCAGCGTAATTCGACCCGCTTCTATTTTAGACATTTCCAGGACATCATTGAGCAACGTGAGTAAATGTTCACCACTGCGAGCAATAATTCCTAAATACTCCTGTTGAGTTGGAGTTAACGTCGAATCGCGGGTCATCACTTGGGCAAAACCCAGAATCGCATTCAAGGGAGTCCGTAGTTCATGACTCATATTCGCTAAAAACTCACTTTTAGCCCGGTTCGCCGCATCAGCCGCTTCCTTGGCATCTTTGAGTTGAGCCATGAGGGCGGCTTGTTGTAGCGCCACGCCCAACTGATTACTCACCTGTGTCAGTAAACTAATTTCTGCGGCGTCCCAGTGACGGGGACTAGAGTTTTGATACGCCCCTAATAATCCCCACAGCTTATCGCCGACAAAAACCGGACTTAAACAGTAAGCTTTGATATGAAATACCTCTAACAATTTGACATGACAGGTCGAGTAAATCCTTTGGTAAATATCATTAACGACAATATTTTCATGATTTTTAAATCGACCGCCCTGAGTTTTTTGTAAACAGGTATCTGACCAAACCGATGTCAACTCAGAACCGACTAAGGGCGACCAACCTGATGCGACAGATTCGGAGACAAAATCTCCACTCCAGTCCGGATTGAATCGATAAACCACGACGCGATCGCAGTTAAGAATTTGCCGTACTTCTTGGGTCGTCGTATTAAAAATCTGATCAATATCTAACGTTTGACGAATACTTTCAATCACCCGTGCTAATGCCCGCGCCTGTTCAGCAGCCTTGGCTTGCTGGACAGCTTGAGCTTGCAATAACTCCAAATATTCCGACTGTTGCAATGCTACCCCTAATTGGGCTGCCACTTGCATAAGTAACTTAACTTCCCGTTCTTGCCAATGGCGGGGTTTACTATGTTGAAAAGCACTCAGCATTCCCCAGAGTTTTTCCCCTTTAAACAACGCCACAACCGCAAAGGATTTAATCCCAAAGGATTCTAAGGTTTCAATATGACAATCGGTTAAATTTGCCTTATAGATATCATCAGCAAAAAACGCTTCATTTTGGCGTAATCGACCACCTTGATGTTTACTTAAATAGGTATCATCCCAAGCACTCCCCACCAGTTTGGGTAAATCTCCTGCTTCCGATTCAAAAATAAAATCGCCGAAATAATCCTCACGAAATTTATAAATGGCAATTCGTTCAACATCCAACAATTGCCGGACTTCTGTAGCCGCTGTTTGGAAAATTGTATCTAAATCTAACGTTTGGCGAATTTTATCAATAACCTGAGCTAACGCCCGTTCCCGTTCCGCTTCCTGGGCTAACTCATCCGCCCGTTGTTGTAATTGCGCCTCCAGTGTGGTTTGCAATTCTGCCGATCGCCGTTGGGCTTTGCCTAAAAGTTCAGCCTGTTGAATCGCTACCCCTAATTGAGCGCTAATTTGCACCAAAAAATTAATATCTGTCTCATCCCAGGATCGTGGTGCGGAATTTTGAAACGCGGCTAAAAGTCCCCAGAGGTTTTTACCTTTGTAAATCGCAATAATTGTGTATGCTCTGGCTTGATAGCGTTCTAAGCTTTGAATATAGCAATCCGAAAACCCGGCGGTATAAATATCACGACAAACCCGAAAGACTTCACCTTTGATAAAGTCACCGCCTCCAGTTTGCTGTAAATAGGTATCAATAATTTGAGGATTGGCTAAGGATTTAATACTACAATCACTAATATTTTGGCATAACTGGGGATCTTGATATTGCTCTTGGACTAATGGTTTCCAGCCCTCAGCCACCGATTCAACCACGAATTCACCACTCCAATCGGGATTAAACCGATAAATTGCCACCCGATCCGCATTCAGCAACTGCCTTGCTTCTTGAGTTGTCGTCTGGAATATGGTATTAATATCGAGCGATCGCCGAATCTTATCAATAATAGCCGCAACTGCTTTTTCTCGTTCAACCGCTTGATTAACCGCTTTCGTCAATAACTCTGACTGCATCTGCAATTGCGCCACAAACTCCGCTTGCTGCAACGCCACGCCTAAATGAATGGCAATTTGATGGACAAACTCGATTTCATTACTTTGCCATTGGCGGGGGCGCGAACATTGGTGAATACACAGCAATCCCCAAAGCTGATTCCCTTTAAGTAACGGCACAACCAAGTTGGCTCGAACTTGGAAACGGGATAAAATTTTAATGTGACAATCGGGTAAGTTCAGAGCATAAATATCTTCAGCCGCCCAAATTCGCCCCTGCTGATAATGAGTCGCATGTCTTTCTCCGAAACAGTCATCCTCTATTTTGGTGGCGATGGCTGACGTAAACGGCGACACCACATCTTCAGAGACAACTTCCCCACGGCGACAGCCAGACTCTGGATCAAAGCGAAACATCCCCACCCGATCCGCATTCAGCAGTTGACGCACTTCTGTGGCGGTTGATTTAAAGATACTCTCCAAATCCAGAGATTCCCGAATTTTAGTCACCACAGCCAAAAGCGCCTTTTGCTGGGCAACTTGAGTCGGTTCTGGCATTCTCATCGCGTCCAATTGTGCCACACGCGATCGCAGATAGGTTAATTCTGCTTGGAGTGACTCGTAGGTTTTGGCGTTGAGAACGATATCCTGATCAGACATGATAGGGTTTCGGGTGTGGGGGTGTAGGGGTGTAGGGGTGTAGGGGTGTAGGGGTGTAGGGGTGTAGGGGTGTGGGGGTGTAGGAAGATGGGGGAGAAAGAGGATAACTTGCTGAAAAACACCCTTTTATCCAAATTTACCTTGTTCTTTTAGCGCTTGTCGAATTCTTAACTGAGCTTCCTGATCATTAGGATAACGGACAATTGCCTCTCGCCAAACGCTGAGGGCTTCATCCAATTGACCCTTTTGTCTCAACGCATCTCCTAAATACCAATACGCTTGTGGCTTTTTAATATTGAGGCGAATCGCTTCCCGATACTCGTCTATAGCCGCCTGCCAATTTTCTTGAATCATCCAGCTATTGGCTAGATTTAAACGTAAAATAGCCTTGTCAGGAGACTGTTGACTCAACGTCTGATACGATTCAATTAGCGTCTCTAGTCGATTAATGTTGGATAGCATTAAACCGACATTAAAAGGAATATCTGTGTTTTGAGGATGGCGCTGGATCAACTCTTGAATAACAGGCATCGCTTGATCAGGTTTCCCTTGTTCAATCAAGGCTTGGGCTAACTTGACATACCCATCCACCGTTTTTGGCGATCGCGCGATCAGATCCTGGAAGACAGCTACCGCTTCATCCCATTTCTGTTGTGCCAAGAGTGTATTACCCAGCAGTAAGCGCACCATATCATTACTACGTTGTTTCTGGATAACTTGACGAAACACCGTTTCTGCTTCTGAGTAATCCTGTTGCTGATAAAGGGCGATCCCCTTTTGAAACAACGACGCGATCGCGATCGTCTTACCAATCAAAAAAATAACCGTTATTAAACCGACACTAACGACTGTAGCCGCTATCCAACTTAAATTAAACACAGATTAGACAGATTGTAATGACACAGACATAAACCTAACTATTGCATAACACAGATTACACAGATTGTAATTAAACCGACAGAAAACTAACGATTCTATAACACAGATTGACATAGACAACTAAATAATCTCCCTGACAATCAAATCATCGTCTGTTAATTGAGAACTAACCTCTCAGTGTAATCAGTGCGACTAACCTCTCACCTCCCACCCAAATCTCTCCCTTAAATCTGTGTAATCAGTGTTTCAGGCTAACAAACAAGCGGCGGGAAACATCAGATATTCCAAAAAGAACAGTTTCCAGATAAATTGATAGAAACTGGCGATCGCGACTTTATCCTGCAAATCTACATTCTGACTACGCCACCAAACCAAAACTAAAGCCGCCAAGTGTGTTATCCCCAAGACAAGCGGGTTAACCACGTCAAACAGTAGCACTCCACCGAGAATCATACCCAAATAGCAGAGGGTAATAATCCATCGGGTGATGTTAAATACTGCTGGCTTACCCAGTCGAATCGTGAACGTGGTGATATTGTATAACTTATCTCCATCAATATCCGGGACATCCTTAAAAATCGCGATCGCGACGGTAAACACCAAAACAAATAACGTCAGCCCCCACACCGCAGGCGTTGGCGTCATCGCTTCACCCTGTTGCCATACCCAGCTAAAATGCAAGAATAGTCCTAAATTGACTACAGCACCTCGCACTGAGAAGATACAAAGTGCTGCCCAAAAGGGAAACCGCTTCAATCGGATAGGTGGTAAGGAATACGCCGTACCAATGGCTAAACTGACGCTAACCATGAGAAATAACCATCCTCCCAGTATCCGGGCTAACAGCAGCGCACAGAGTCCAGCTATGGTAACAATCAGTTTAGCTTGTCTTCTGGAAAACTCCCCCGCTGCGATGGGAAGATGAGGTTTATTAATCTGGTCAATCTCCACATCTTCGAGTTGATTGAGTCCCACAATGTAGATATTACCGCAACAGCAGGATATCCAAGTACCCAAGAGTTGAGTTAAATTTGAGAGTGCGATCGCACCATCGGTAATCGCTAAGGCAATCACATACAATGCCAATACACTTAGAGTAGTACCGATGATCGTATGAGGGCGAGAAAACTTCCACAAAGCATAAAACCAGTCTGTGGGTTGCTTAAGCGGGTTGAGAGGGGCAGAAGTCAAGGTTGATGGAGAAATTCGGCTCATTCTGGAGTGTAATAGGCTTTCCCATTCGATTTTACTCTCTTGAGGGACATCGAAACATCAATTCGTACTCGTTTACTCTTTTCTTGATTCGGCAATTCACCAAACAAAAGACATAAGACGTAGCTTGCTTCTCGCCATAGCGAGTATGACATAGCTTGCTTCTCGCCATAGCGAGTATGACAAATGACGAATGACAAATGACAAATAACAAATAACAAAAGGCAAATATGGCACGAGGCGATCTAATTTACGCTTATCGAGAATTGTTCAACCGACAAGGCGTCTACAAACATTATGGGATTGACTGTGGCGACGGTACGGTTATCCACTACCGCAAACCCAGTGAAACCATTGAACGCACCTCTTTACCGACATTTGCTAGAGGTGGGAAAATCTATGTCAAAGAGTATCCCACTCATTTTATACCTGATGTAGTCGTTCGCCGCGCTGAAAGTCGTTTAGGTGAACGAAACTATAACCTGCTATCTAACAACTGTGAACATTTTGCTGTCTGGTGTAAAACTGGCGTCAGTGAAAGTCCGCAAATTCAAAATTTTATTCCGATTATTACTCAGATGAATACTGAGAATTTATACGAACCAATTAAACGAGCGCTGCAAGAGAAAGATCCGGACAAAGCCAATCGGTTATTAACTAAAGCCCTAGCCGAAATTAAAGGCGTTTGGAATACGCTGCAACCGCAATATAATCAAGATGTTCGGGAGATAAGCGCTTGGCAGAAAGTCGCCATTCAAGCGCTAAAACAAAATCGGGAAGACTTAGCACGGGCGGCAATTGTCCGGAAGAAAGACTATGAGAAACGGGCGCAGGAGAATAAAGAAAAGTTAGATCAGCTTGCTCAGATGACGGAAACCCTGATCCGCAATCGCCTGAATGTGAAATAGATTTTGCCTTAAGTTTACTAAAACCATGACATCCCTTCAGATAAAAGTAAGCGTGACACTACTAATGAATTTTTTTAATAGTAATCTCACGCTTAGCTATAGAATCAGGCTATAAGATAGAACAGGTTTAGCGACGAGACGATAGCGCCATCACAATCCGCAGCAAATACCAGAATAGCAATGCCACTGACGCAAATAATTCTAGTGAAGCTGCAACATAGTGATGGGATGAGTAATGATGCATCACCTTAGAGGTATCGTAGAGAATCGCGGCGGAAGCAAAAGCAACCATAACCACGGAAAAGAATAAGCCCAAGGTGAAACCAAAAATTACGCTACAGATGATTAGTCCCAAGGCTACTAATCCACCAACTTTTAAGATACCACCCAGAAAACTAAAGTCTTTGCCTGTAGTAAAAGCAACGGCGGTTAAACCAGCAAACATCAAAAGGGTGAGTATTCCCGCCGTTGGGATAACAGTGGGATCTGAGAAATAAGCTGCAATGTACAGAATCGGGGC
Organism: Coleofasciculus sp. E1-EBD-02; assembly: GCF_040218245.1. Taxonomy (NCBI): domain Bacteria; kingdom Bacillati; phylum Cyanobacteriota; class Cyanophyceae; order Coleofasciculales; family Coleofasciculaceae; genus Coleofasciculus; species Coleofasciculus sp. E1-EBD-02. Next base: position 31,372 of record NZ_JAVJQN010000271.1, read on the forward strand.
AAAAATCAGGGCTTCCGCAACAACGTAAATCCCCAATCCAGCATACTGAGTGTTGACCGAATCCGCCTTAGCCGCTAACTCTCTGGAGAACCAACCGAGTACCGCAAAACCTGCCAGAATCGCCAGCCAGCTAAACCGACTTGCCGTGACAAACTGGGTTAATAGGGCGGCTATGCCAGTTTGAAAGAGTATAAACTCTAAAGCAATAAACGCTCCCACCGCCCCAGCCAGATGCATGTAGGTTTTCTGAATAAATTGAGCGCGTTCACTGGGGGGTGATTGTGCAACTGTAACCATAGATTTCCTCCTTACTTGGGTAAGTTCTCTTGGTCGCGAAGCTGATGTATAAATACTATTTTATTTGAGTCGTGAATTGCCATCCTACTGGAGAAGGCTTTACGCGATCGCACCCGATAATTCTTGCCAACGCTGATGCCACAATTGCTGCATTTTGTGCATAATCTCAGGTAAATCCTGAAAATCCTGACTTTGCTGATTAATTTCCGAGGCTAATCCCTGAAGTCGGCTAAACTCTCGGCAACAGTAGAGTACCCGTTCCCAAGCCCCATACCAATCCTCTGCCGCTTGTTGGTGGGCGCGAATGGGTTTCAGGCGTTCTTCCTCGTTTCTCAGGTATTGAGCCTGTTTTGCCCACGCCTGACGCCAGGGTTGCACGACTTCGGGTTGATCATGCTGATCATACCAGTCGCGTTCCCTGCGGAAGATTTTGCCTAATTCCTCAAGCTGAGAACAAGAGGTGCAGCGCCCAATCGCCGCCAATCCTGCATCAATCCACAGGGGCAAGTTGCGATAACTGACAAAGATAGCACGGGATTCCACCAGCTTGACCCAGATTTGGTGTTGCCAGCATTCGACGCGATCGATTTGCTGGAGGGGAATGTTAAGAAATGTAGCGACTTGGTGGCGTACTTCGTCCAGAGAAAATTGGCGAGGATCAATTACCCCAGCCGTGATCAAGTTCCGAGACATGGTAAATCACTCCTGATTTGGGTATTTGCGGTAGCGTTGGCTTGATTTAGAACAGTTGATGCTGGATTTGTAGCGATATCGGCTGTTTTGCCATAAAAACGCCCAAATCCTCAACCCTAAATCGATTGACCCAAAGTCTTAGCCACCCCGCACAAGTTGCCATAAGGAGTCGGAGTGGCTAGAGGAGTGTTAATATTTCTTCTAGCTTCCAGACTGGTCTGGTCAGTTTGGGGGTTAGCCGCTCAGAGCTGCGCGAACAGCTTTGAGTGGCGCTAAGAGTTTTTGGTTTAATTTGGATTATTTTAGCAGATTGAAGGATGGATGCTCCAGAGTCAAGGTTTTGTTACAAAAGTTTGTAGTCAGTACCCCAGCGTTTATGGCGCTAAAGCGCAACTACGAACATAACTTTAGCTATTACTGGCAATGCTGATCGCTGCTTTAGCGGCTAACTTGTGAGTGGCTTGATGGCACGCAAGTAAGACTAGATTAAATCCTTCGGGTTGTATGTCTTGTAGGGATAGGATTTGACAGGGTTGCAATTGTAAGTAAAGATCGGCTAATTCCCGTAACGGTGAATTTTCCATCTCTTTAGTATAACGCTTGGCATTTTTGAGTCCTAGCTCGATGACTAAAAGGTGGGTGGGAATGGTGCTAACGGTGTAGTGATCACTAATTAAATGAATTCGTTTTTGTCCAGCCATTGATGCGACGAGTTCTAAACCTTTGATGGCGGCTAAAATTTCAGCCTCTGTTGAATTACTACAATTTTCCAGTGGATAGCTATAGTGTTGCCAATCAAGGGAAAAATTTGCCTCAGATTGTTCCTCCTGCTGAGAGAGGCGTGTCAGGATAACCACTCCAGCCCCAGCAGTATTCTGTGACTGTAGATAACTCCCATCTACAACTACCCAAATTTCCGGTTCAAATAATGCAAGTAATTTGATGCCTGTTCGTTCTTGAGGAGTGACAACGTGTTCCTCCGCTTTTAATTCCTCAGCATTCATGAATGGTTAAAAGGATAGAAGGGTAAGTGGTAGGGTGGGCATTGCGATACAAGATACTCCTGACATCTTACTCTGTAGGATATGCAATGCCCACCAAACGTATGGGGGGTAAACTGCTACTGGATGAGTGTGTCAAAATGTAGCCATACAGAGACAACAAGTAGCCCAATTGGTAGAGCGTCCGATAGAGTTACAGCATCCAAAAAACTTTTGCTTGATGCCGATCTATCATTAGTTCAATGAGGTTATTACGGCTGAAAACTAATCGTCTATCGCTAGCATCTTCAAGCGTTTCAATATCCTTAAGACATCGTATAAATCATCACCTGGGTTAAACATATCAAAAATTCTAGACATTGCATATTGGGGTAAGGGATTCTGTACCAACTTGAGAAAGCGAAAACTACTGCCATTGGCAATTAGTCCAAAACTAGGACGTTCGGGATGAGGATTAGATAACATATAGGCTAAAATTTGAGGTCTGGCTATATCGAGAGAAAAATCTGCTTTTTTGGACTCAATTACGACTAACCACAGTCGTTCTAATAATACTAAGACATCAATATCCCCTCTAATCAATATGCCATTATCTTCTGCGGAGATCTGGGTAGACGCTTCGGATTTAATATGTAAGGGGAATTGGTAGAAGTCAGCTAAATCCAATAACTGACCTAGGACGACCATTTTGACGGTGTTTTCTAAGGTTGGTGGATATTTTAAAAGGTTAGAAAAGTTTGTTTCAATGCGATCAAGCCGTTGTTTTTCTGTGTCACTAATATCGGGTAGATTGTCTTGCCACTCGCGGAAAAACTGTTCCTGCTTAGTAAACTGAAGCCCAAACCGAGTTTCTAAGTCAAGTAATGTAACATTTTTTGCCTGAATTGTTTGTACCATCGTGTTGAGCTGACTATGAGGTATAAGCTAGACCAAGGTGGAATGAATTGCAATTTTACTACATTTGATGAATTAACTTTACGTCCGGAAACCGTAGGGGCGCACCGACGTGCGCCCAATCCAATGGTAATATCTATTCCACCATTTTAACTGTGCCACGCCAGTAGTGGACTGACACAGCTAAAATTGTGGAATAGATTTGACGTTTAAACCGGGCGCAAGCCTTTATCACTGATTGTCTTCAGAATTCCTAGAATATTATCTAGCCATACCTACCTGACAATTGAAAAAGGGCGGGTTTTGAAGCAACGCTATTATCAATAGCGTAATGAAAATCCATAAACCCGCCCCTACATGGGTAAATAATTAGTCACGACAATTGAAAAAGGGCGGGTTTTGAATCAACCTTATTATCAATAGCGTAATGAAAATCCATAAACCCGCCCCTACATGGGTAAATAATTAGGAAAAATTAATCTCGCCACAAGGCAATTCCGCCTAATAATCCATTGATATTGGGGACAATTTTGACATTGGGCGGTAACTCGAAGGTTATTTTTTTCGCTTCTCCCCCCCCAATATAAAGATAGTCGTAATTAAATAACTCGGCTAGGGTCGCGATCGCCTTTTTTAACCGATTGTTCCATTTCTTCTCTCCCTTCTTCTCTAACGCCGCCCGCCCTAACCGTTGTTCGTAGGTGTCTCCCTTGCGAAAGGGGTGATGCGCCATTTCTAAATTGGGGACGAGTTTACCATCGATAAATAAGGCTGAACCAAATCCTGTCCCTAGGGTAATCATCAATTCCACGCCTTTACCCTGAATTGTGGCTAATCCCTGCATATCTGCATCGTTAGCCACACGCACCGGCTTTTTTAAGGCTTGAGACAGGGTAGTGGCTAGATCAAATTCTTGCCAACTGGGATCTAAATTCGCGGCGGTTTTGACGACTCCAGCCATAACTACCCCAGGAAAACCCACAGATACGCGATCGCACTCTCCTTGGGCGGCGGCTAATTCTGCGATCGCCTCAATGACAACATCCGGTTTAGCGGGTTGGGGTGTGGTGACTCGATGGCGTTCAGTGATTGGATTTCCCGCCTGATCTAACACGATCGCCTTAATTCCACTTCCACCAATATCTACGCTAAGAGTACGACTGGATTCATCTGCTTGCGCCATCGGATTTTGATCCTCCTGTTTCAGATAAAAAAATAGGAAACCACTACAACATTTTGAATGTGTAGGGGCAGATTTAGGGACTAACTTTGATTGTTGTTCCTAGCTTGGCTGCTAAACCCACCCTTGATTTGAGTTTTGAATGTGTAGGGGCGGGTTTAGGGACTAACTTTGATTGTTGTTCTTAGCTTAGCTACCAAACCCGCCCTCCCCTCCGTTCGTTCAAAAGCCAAACTTGGGCTAGGGCAGGTTTAGTTACATCTGGATGAGGTAATAAACGATAATAGTCAAACCCGCCCCTACACACAATTTAGAACGGTTCAGATTAGATCATTTTCGCCCTCGCCCGTTCTGAACGTGCCTCAGCACTTTCCATCACGTCTGCCATTTTATGCACCATTTCTCCGGGATAGTTTTCTAACACTTTTGTCGAGAGAGAAACACGATTCGTCCCTTCATCTAAGTCAATCACGATCGCTTTAATGGATTGACCCACCTCAAACATATCGGTCAATGATTCCACCATGTTTTGGCTGACTTGCTTGATATGCAACAAGCCAGTAATCCCTTCTAATTCCACAAACACACCAAAAGGTCTGATATTAGAGACAGTACCTTCCACTAACTGTGCAACCTCTAGCATCGAGAAACTTGCAGCGCGAGTGGCTTCCCGTTGGGAAAAGACTAACTTGCTGCGATCGCGATCGGCTTCCAAGATGCTGACGGTTAAACTTTGACCAATCAACGACTCTAAATTCCCCCGTTGATTCAGGTGCGATCGCGGAATAAATCCTCGCAATCCTTGCCAATCTACCGTAACGCCGCCTTTATTCACGCCAGTCACCTGCACCTGTAGCGACTTGCCACTGTCTTGGATTTGCACCAATTGATCCCAAATCTTATTGATTTCCAACTGACGCCGTGATAGAGTTATCTGACCTTCAGCATTCTGTTCCCGAATAATCAGAAATTCCAACTCTTCCCGCAATGGCAGCACCTCTGACCAATCTTCTACGGGTGCTACTGACACTTCCCCTCCCGGAACATACGCCAGGGATTTCCCGCCAATATCGACATAAACGCCTTCCATTTCATAGCTATGCACTTTGCCTCGCACCACCTGCCCTTGGCTAAATTCGTAGTCATACTCTTCTAGGGCTTTGGCAAAATCTTCCATGGAAAAGGCAGTTTTGCTGGTTTGAGGACGGGTTGATTCTGAAGTCATGAGTATTAAGTGTTGAAAAAAATCGATGTATCATTTATCATTTGCCATTCGAGGTTATTGATGGCAAATAATCGATGACGAATAACTACAGTTCTTGCTGAAATAGCGTCTTCACTTTTTCCCAAGCATCTTTTGCCGCTTGTGGGTTATAGCTAGCACGTTGATCGCAGAAAAATCCATGATCAGCGCCCTCATAGCGAAAGATCTGGTGAGAAATTTGCTGCTTTTTCAGTTCAGCTTCAATCTGGTTAACTTGTTCAGCCGGGATGCTAGCATCGTCCCAACCAAAGAAGAGATGGATGGTTCCCGTAATATCTTGGGTGCGGGTAATCGTTGGTTCATCTCCTCCTGGCGTCATCGTGGCAATTCCTGCACCATAGAAGGAGGCTGTGGCTTTGATGTCGGGTAAGGTTGCCGCTAGATAGGCGACATGACCCCCAAAACAGAAGCCGATACAGCCGATCGCATTTGATTTAACGGGTGTTTGCCCCCGTAAGTAGTCAATCGCCCCTTGGATGTCACCCAGCAGTTCCTCCGCCTTAGTTTGCGCCTTATACTCCTTGCCGATTTTCAAGTCTTGTTCGGTGTATCCCGTTTCAAAACCGGGGGCTTGGCGTTGATAGAGGGCGGGTGCGATCGCGACATATCCCTCTTTGGCAATCCGCTGAGTCACGTCTCGGATATGGTCATTTACGCCAAAAATTTCCTGCAACACGACCACCCCTGGCAAAGACTCCTCTCCCACGGGCATCGCTAAGTAAGCGTCAATTTGTAGAGAGCCGTTTGTAATCTTAACCCAATCGCTTTTGATTTCTCTAGCCGTCATAATTCAGGTTCACGTTATGTTCGTCGATCTATCGCAGTCCTCACTGCTATGGCTTTTGACCTTCTGGTCAACGGTCAAACTTCTGTTTCATTTTAACTCTAACGTCCCCTCAATTCAGCAAATTATTTACAAATTACTCTAATTTTATTAGCTTGCTTATTATTTTTCAAGGTTTTTGTTCTTTTTTGCTGTTGTTCCAGCACGCTAATAATTGGCGTATGTCTGAACAGCGTTAAAATTAAAAATCTGCTTATTTAAGCAAAAAATACTGTTGCACGTCGTTAGTTGATTAAAGCGAACTATTTAATAGGCGAATACCCTGACTATAACAGATTACTTATTTTATTTTTTATCATGATAGGCAATTAAAATGCACAGTTGCTTAGTCAAGATGCTATTCTGGTAGGGACAGCCGAATGATACATCAGATTAAGAAAATCCCACCCGAATCGCGAGGGGCTGCGGCTTCAACCGGAACGAAGTGGAGGTAAGCCGTAGGGGGAGAGCGGGAAATACGAGGGTTAGACGCCCGAAGTATTTCCAATATTCCCGCTGAGTGGCATGATGGTAGTCATGAAACAAGTTCTCACGATAGTCGTCAAGCTTCAACCAACGCCAGAGCAGGTGACCAAATTAGAGGCAACCCTTCAGGCGTTTGCGGATGCTTGCAACTACGTGAATGAACAGACCAATCCAAAGCTGACCAACAAGATTGCTATCCAATCGCTGACTTATCAAACCATTAAAAGTCAATTCAACCTGGTAGCGAATATGGCGGTCAGGGTTTGTGCCAGAGTAGCAGCTAACCGGAAAACAGCTAAGCAAAAAGACAAACCTGTCAAGGGCTTTGTGCCAAGCAGCATGGATTGTGATAAGGACTTGTTTCGACTTCGTGAACACGACTGGACAGTAAGCATTGCTACTGTTCTGGGTAGAGAGCGAGTCGAGTTAAAGCCCGGTAACTACCAGAAAGGAAAACTTAAAGGAAGAAAACCAACCTCAGCTCAACTTTGCCAGCACCGTGATGGTCAGTTCTATCTGCACATTCAGCTCAAAGACACCCTTCCCGATCCCCAGGATACTGATCAAGTAATTGGGGTTGACTTGGGGCGTCGCGATATCGCCGTCACATCAGAGAATGAAAAATGGGACGGCAAACATATCCAGTCGGTGCGAGATAGATTTTCCCAAACCCGAGCATCTCTCCAGAAAAAAGCCTCGAAAGGTACTAGAACAACTCGACGTAGGTGTCGAGAAGTTGGGAAACGGCTGTCGGGGAGAGAGAGACGCTATCAGCAATGGCTTAACCATAATATTTCTAAGTCGGTGGTCAAACGAGCAGTTGAGTTAAGTGCCTCAATTGCGATAGAAGACTTGACAGGCATCAGGGAAAGGACTAACGAGAAGCCCAGAAATAAGACCGAACGACGACGCTCAAATTCGTGGGCATTCTATCAACTGCGAATGTTTATCGAGTACAAGGCAGCTTCTGCGGGCGTTCAAGTCATCCCTATCTCCCCTGCTTATACCTCCCAGATGTGTCACAAGTGTCTGCACATTCATCCGGTAAAAGGAAAGTCTTACCGTAGTGGCAAGAGTTTTAAGTGTGGGCATTGTGGTTGGCATGGGGATGCCGACTTTAATGGAGCTAATAATATTGCACTTGTGGGGCTGTCTATAAACCAGCCTGGAGGCACGAAGTTATCGTGCAAGCTAAGCCGAACTATCGAGTATGTTCAACTTAGCTTGTTTGATTTCTTCAGGGCTACTGAAAACCCAGACCGAGAGCGATAGCAGGTCTGGGTAGTTTATCATCCGATCTTCAACTATACGTTATACTCTTGTGTCTATTGAAGAGCAAGTGCTTAGGAGACTTTATAATGGTTCAACATCATATCCAGCCTGATAGCGAAATCCCTGCTTCAAAGCAGCTATTCGACCAAATTCAGTTTGCGATCGCCTCTCGCCAATATCCGCCGGGACATAAACTGCCCAGTACCCGTCAGTTAGCCATGGAGACGGGGTTGCATCGGAATACAATCAGTAAAGTATACCGCCAGCTAGAAGAAACCGGACTGGTTGAATCCATCGCCGGATCAGGGATTTATGTGAAAGCCCAAGGTCATGAAGGCGGAACTCAGCGTCAATCTCCGATTCTCCAGCAATATCCCCAAGCCTCCAGAATTGTCCAGCAGAGTTTGGACGAATTACTCTCTCAAGGTTGCTCCCTCAATGAAGCCCGCGAACTCTTTTTAGCCGAAATTGACTGGCGGTTGCGCTGTAGTGCTAGAGTCCTTGTTACCGTAGAGTCACGAGATATGGGCGCTGGGGAGTTAATGGTGCAGGAATTGGAATCTGCCCTGGGAATTCCCGTCCAGTTAGTCCCCTTAGAAGAATTAGAACAAACCCTAGAACGAACCAATTCCGGAACAGTCGTCACTAGCCGTTATTTTATCCAAAAAGCCGAAGCGATCGCCGCGCCGAAATCTGTGCGGGTGATTCCTGTGGATATCCACGACTATGGACAAGAAATCGAGATTGTTAAAAGTCTTCCCAAAGACAGTTGTCTGGGTTGTGTAAGTTTGAGTGGGGGTATTCTACGGATTGTAGATGTGATTATCCACAGTTTACGTGGGGACGATTTACTCCTGATTACCGCTCAGGTTAGTGATAAATATAAACTGAATGCTTTAGTTCGTAGTGCGCGAACAATTATTAGCGATCAAGCCAGTTATGATGCCGTTAAACGGGCAATTCTAGACGCCAGGGATGATCTGATCCGTCCGCCTAAGCTGGTTTGCAGTGAAAATTATATTGGCACAAAATCGATTAATTTACTCAAACGTGAGTTGGGTTTAGGGTAATTAGGGGTTGCTGAATAAGGATTGTGGTGAGGATAAGGAACAAGGAATAGGGAACGGTTTTAGTGCGAGCGTCTCGCTCGCTATTTTGTATGTTTTTATAGCAGTAGACACATCGATTAGGACTTTCGGCACCATTGTAGAGACGTTGCATGCAACGTCTCTACATAAATGATGTGTCCTAACAGCCATGGCGGTTGCTATATCTATCGAGGCAAACTTGCTTGCACTCGTTCCAAGGTTTCAAATTGGCTATTAAACATAGGACGGCTGAGAACCTAGGAAATGCACGGTATGATACCAAATCTGGGTTAGCTAACCCTGTTATAACCCAGTCCGCGCAGGCGGACTACCCTTCGGGAAGGCTTCGCCTATGTTTGTGTAGCAGCGATTTCAATCGCCTCCTCAAGAGGGAGTAATAAAGGCGAATTTGGTATGATCAAGGTAATCATGCTTCATTGCCATGCCTAAGTTTACCTTTGCCGCTATCTCTCTAGACGATCTAAAATCCTTCATTCACCTCCATGAAGGATTCATCGGTAACTATGAATGGAACCAAACTGATTCTATTGTCCTAACAGAGCATGAACAGCAGCGAGTTACAGAGGTAAGTGCCTATTTACTCAACCATGACACAACCCTGATGAATGAAGCAACCGTCTGGGGGAAGGCAATTTTTCCATTGCTGATCCTAGCCGAACAAAATAATATCGAAGCGTGGGCAGAGGTAACACTCAAAGCACAATACAAAACCTTTGAGTTAGAAGGTGTAGCGGATGGTGTACTGGGCAAAAGTGCGATCGGTCGAATTGAAGCGCCTTATCTTGTTGTTTTAGAAGCCAAAAAAGGTCTTGATGCCCAAAACCCTGTGTATCAGCTTTACGGTCAACTCTTGACGGCTGCCCATTTAAATTGGGAACTCAATGGTAACGATTGTCAAGAAATATTTGGTTGCTACACGATTGGCGATACTTGGAAGTTTATCCGGGCAGAGATTTCAGAGATTACCAGCAATCGCCCTGTTCTCAAAACTGAATACTCTCGCGAATATGTTGAAAAACTAGAAGCAGAAACGATTCTCAAGCTCCTGAAAAGTATCGTGCAGCGTTAAATATAATACCAGGGAGGAGAATGACACCATGCCTAGGGTTTTAGATCCAAGCAAATCCTACACCTTTAGCAAGTATTTTGATTTGCCTTACTCACCTGAAGATATTTTGGCAGATTTAGGCTGTACCCTTGAGCGTACCGATCGCAAAGATCTGCCCTATACGCAATGTGAATTAGATTGGCTACCTGAATTCGCACAGAGTATACGGCGCAGACTGAAACGGGTGAATACCACGACTGAACAGGCACGCCGGGAGGCATTGATTTTTCCGTTGATCGATCAGATTTGCGATCGCTTAAACTATTCAATCAATATTGAGTATACCGTTAGTGTGAGCAATTGGTTAAAAGGTTCACTCGATTACTATATTTCCAGTCCCAGCAATTTTCTAATCATTGAAGCCAAGCAATCGGATTTAACCAAAGGCTTTACTCAGCTTGCTGTTGAATTGATTGCTCTCGATCATTGGGTAGAAAGTGATAGTCCGATTTTGTACGGTGCGGTTTCGAGCGGGGAAATTTGGCGATTTGGGCTGTATGATCGCGCCGCACATCATCTGGTGGAATATTTACCTTTACATCCAATACCGCAGAATTTAGAGTTTGTAACGCGGACGATTATTGGAATTTTGCAGGGAGAGGCGATCGGGGACAATCCAGTCTTGATCTGACACGGGGAATCGCCCTGAGGGGAATGGGGAAGATGAGGAAGATGAGGGAAATAATGAAGATGGGGGAGATGGGGGGAACAAACCATTTGCTTGAGCAAAGTGAAGGGTCACGTCGGGGCGGGTTTAGTTACATAACCAATAAGCACAATCGTCAAGATGCCAAAGATTAAGCCGTAGATCCAAAGGTTAATGTGAAAGTTCAGCGATTCTTTCGCGTTTTCTTTCACCACTGGATCATCCGATACGAACAAAACGGCGATCGGAATCGCGATCGATACTAACGCCGCACTAATAAAAATTGATCCATGACAGAGGGCAGATAAAAGCTTGCGTTTGTCGCTATCATAAACATCATACGTCATGCGACAGTCCTCCTTCCCCTCAAGGGAAACTAACTCTTCATCCTGACTGTAGCAGGTTCGCTGAACAATACAGGTCGTAAATTCCGACCTACGCAGGGGGGATATTCCTCTTATAAGGTACACAGATCCTGTAATTTGCATACCCCTACACCCTACACCCTACACCCTACACCCCACACCCTACACCCTACACCCTACACCCTACACCCCACACCCCCTTCACGCCGTCAAACTCACCTCTGGCTGAGGTATTTATTGCTGTCGATGTTGCTGAATCGGAATCGCGATCGCGAATTCTGCGCCTTGTCCTGGTGCAGATCGACAGTTAAGCTGACCCTGATGTCTATCAACGACGATTTGATAGCTAATCGATAGTCCTAATCCAGTTCCTTTACCCACAGGTTTGGTGGTAAAGAAGGGATCAAAAAGTTGACGCTGAGTTTTATCGCTCATTCCCGGACCGTTATCGATAATTCGGATCGCAACTTGGTTAGGTGCTACTGTTTCAGTCCGAATCCAAATTGTGGGATGATTTTTGCCATTGCCATTATCCATTTTTCTTGAGTCCTCTAATGCATCGATCGCATTACTCAAGAGATTCATAAAGACCTGATTCAGTTGTCCCACATGGCATTCAACTTTGGGCAATTCTGCATACTCTTTGACAATTTTAATTGCTGAATATCCGGGTTTTTCCTTGACTTGATTTTGCAGGATTAGCAATGTGCATTCTAATCCTTCGTGTACATCTACCGCTTTGAATTCCGCTTGAGCAATCGGCGCAAAGTTACGCAATGATGACACAATTTGGTGAATCCATTTTGCTCCCGCTTCCATTGATGTCAACAGGTTTGATAAGTCATCTCGCAGAAAAACTAAATCCATTTCTTCTGCTGCTGTCTGAACTTCTGGGACAGGTTGAGGATAGTGTTTATCGTACAGGGAAACTAAATGTAGTAAATCTTGAACATAATTTTTGGCATGGACTAGATTATGAAAAATAAAGCCAACTGGACTATTAATTTCACAGAGTAATCCAGTAACGAGTCGTCTTAAACTCGACATTTTTTCCCTATGCACCAATTGCGCTTGGGCGTGTTGTAAGTCACGCAACGCCTGTTCTAAGAGGGTGGCTTTTTGCTGAATTTCATCCTGCGATCGCCTCAGGGCAATTTCGGTTTTTTGACGTTCCTGAATGTCAGCTTCTAAACGCTGGTTAGCAACTTCGAGTTCCACCGCACTGGCAACATCAAAAGCTTTGGGCATTAATGGGATTAATTCTAGGGCAGTATAGACAGAAATTAACGCTGTGATCGCTTTGACGAATCCAGATAGCCAATAATCGGGATGCCAAATTGTCCAAATTCCCATCCCATGAGTCATACCGCAAGCAACGATAAAAGCGGCAAACATGAGAAAGACTCGTGAAAATGGCAAGTTTTTTCGTTGGTAAACGAAATAGATTAAGGTTAAAGAAATTGAAGCATACGCTAGGGCAATGAAGGCATCGGATAGCAAATGTAGCCAGACTAAACTCGGTTTCCACAGATAGCAGTTGCCATGAGGCATGAAAAGTGGGACAGTCAAACTGTGCGTGATCAAAGACTTCATCATGTCTCTTTCTCAATCAAGGATTAGCTTTTAACTCGGTGGGTACAATTAATTAAAGTGAGGCGCGTCATTCGTCCTTTGTCAGGAGTTAAGGTCTGTTTGCCAAACTTAATTAAGTTTATTTTACTTAAAAAACACTGATCTGGTCATATTAAAACAGTCTAGATAGTTAACTTGATAAAACAAGCCTGACTTTAAGTTGACACGGCTGTCCCTATCCCTCCTTTAAGTTGTCAAACTTGCCTCGGTTTGAGGTATTTGTTGCTGTCGATGTTGCTGAATCGGAATCGCGATCGCGAATTCTGCGCCTTGTCCTGGTGCGGATCGACAGTTCAGCTGACCCTGATGTCTATCAACGACGATTTGATAGCTAATGGATAGTCCTAATCCGGTTCCTTTACCTACAGGTTTGGTGGTAAAGAAGGGGTCAAAGAGTTGATGCTGAGTTTTCTCAGTCATTCCTGGACCATTATCGATAATCCGGATCGCAACTTGGTTAGGTGCGATCGCTTCAGTCCGAATCCGAATCGTGGGATAATTTTTTCCATTATCCGTGGTTCTTGATTCCTCTAACGCATCGATCGCGTTACTCAAGAGATTCATAAACACCTGATTGAGTTGTCCCGCGTAGCATTCTACTTTGGGTAAATCTCCATACTCTTTAACAATCTGAATTTCCGCATATCCCGGTTTTGCCTTGAGTTGATTTTGCAAAATCAGCAATGTACCTTCTAACCCTTCGTGCAAATCCACTGCTTTCACCTCAGCTTGATCCATCCGGGCAAAGTTACGCAATGACAGTATAATCTGACGAATCCGCTTGGTTCCCACTTCCATCGATTCGAGTAGGTGAGGTAAGTCCTCTCGCAGAAACCCTAAATCCATCTGTTCCGCCGCCGCTTGAATTTCTGGGACAGGTTGGGGATAGTGCTTATCGTACAGGGAAATTACATCCAGTAAATTTTGTGCATAATTTTTGGCATGGACTAGATTTCCGAAAATAAAGTTAACTGGATTATTAATTTCATGGGCTAACCCGGCAACGAGTTGTCCCAAACTCGACATTTTCTCCGTATGAACTAATTGGGCTTGGGCATGTTGCAAGTCACGCAACGCCTTTTCTAAAAGGGTCGCTTTTTGCTGAATTTCATCCTGCGATCGCCGCAACGCCACTTCGGTTTGTTGGCGTTCTTGAATTTCAGTTTCTAAACGCTGGTTGGCGGCTTCGAGTTCTACCGCACTGGCAACATCAAAGGCTTTGGGCATTAATGGTATTAATTCTAGGGCAGTGTAGACGGAAATTAACGCCGTAATTGCTTTGATTAATCCAGATAGCCAATAATCGGGATGCCAAATTGTCCAAATTGCCATAGCATGGGTCATACCGCAGGCAATGATAAAAGCGGCAAACATGAGAAAGATGCGGGAAAACGGCAAATTCCGTCGCTGGTAAACAAAATAGATTAAGGTTAGGGGAATTGAAGCATAAGCTAGGGCAATGAAGGCATCGGATAAGACATGTAGCCAGACTAAACCGGGCTGCCACAGATAGCAGTTGCCATGAGGCATGAAAAGTGGGGCAGTCAAACTGTGCGTGATCAACGACTGCATAATGTCTCCTTCTAGTCTAATAATCAGCTCTTATCTAGTAAAATTGAAACGGTTTGAGGGGACTCAATCAGTGATCTGTGAAACCGTGAACTATGACTCAGCGTACAGTCAGGAACTCCAAGCCTCCTTGTTACCCCTTACTAACCCTGATTTTTGATGGTGGAGGATGTAACCCCCTAGTCAGGAAATAAGGAGAAAGTTCTCACCCTGTTAACGTTTGAACCTGAAGAAATTGGATTGACTCAAACGGCACTGACTTAAGTATTCCCCAAAACTAGAAGAAACTACACCTTCTAGGGTTATAAGTCTATAGGGTGAATTGTTATAAAAACGCTTGACAATATATGACTTAGGATATATAAATTACCAACTCAAGCTCACCGACCCAGGATCTCAACTTCTATAATAGAAGGCTGAGTGTTCCGTAATTAGGCGTTTTGAATGTCCACTGAACTTAAGGCTGAACTGCAAACGGCGGTTGAACACCGACGAAATTTTGCGATTATTTCCCACCCAGACGCGGGGAAGACGACGCTAACCGAGAAGCTGTTACTCTATGGAGGTGCGATTCACGAAGCTGGTGCGGTGAAAGCACGACGGGCGCAGCGTAAGGCAACGTCGGATTGGATGGCGATGGAACAACAACGGGGAATTTCGATTACCTCGACGGTGTTGCAGTTCGCGTACAGGAATCGCCAGATTAATTTGCTGGACACGCCGGGACACCAAGATTTTAGTGAAGATACCTATCGCACATTGGCGGCGGCGGATAATGCGGTGATGCTGGTGGATGCGGCGAAGGGGTTGGAACCACAGACGCGCAAGTTGTTTGAAGTCTGTCGGATGCGATCGCTGCCGATTTTCACATTTATGAACAAAATGGATCGTCCGGCGCGGGAACCCTTGGAACTGTTGGATGAAATTGAGCAGGAGTTAGGGTTACAGACGTATGCCGTGAATTGGCCCATTGGTATGGGCGATCGGTTTAAGGGCGTGTTTGACCGCCGTCTGCGGCAAATTCACCTATTTGAACGCACGGCACATGGGAGTAAGGAAGCGGGAGACACGGTAATCGATTTGGGGGATTCCCGGATTGAAAAATTGCTGGATCAAGACCTGTATTATCAGTTGAAAGAAGAGTTAGAACTGATTGAGGGGATTGGACCCGATTTAGATTTAGAGTTGGTGCATCAGGGTCAGATGACGCCTGTGTTCTTTGGTAGTGCTATGACCAACTTTGGCGTCAAGCTGTTTTTGGATGCCTTTTTAGAGTACGCCATGCAACCCGAAGCCTACAAGTCTACCGAGGGGGAAATGCCGCCAACCTATCCAGACTTCAGCGGATTTGTGTTTAAGCTGCAAGCCAATATGGACCCCAAGCACCGGGATAGAGTGGCATTTGTCCGGGTTTGTACGGGTCGATTTGACAAGGACATGACCGTGAACCATGCCCGGACTGGTAAAACGGTACGGTTGTCAAGACCTCAGAAGTTATTTGCCCAAGGCAGGGAATCTCTGGATGTGGCATATCCAGGCGATGTGATTGGCTTAAATAATCCAGGAGTGTTTGCGATCGGGGATACGATTTACAATGGCAAGCGTTTGGAGTATGAAGGAATTCCCTGCTTTTCTCCGGAATTATTTGCCTATTTAAAAAATCCCAATCCCTCTAAATTCAAGCAATTCCACAAAGGGGTGACAGAGTTGCGCGAAGAAGGGGCGATACAGATTATGTATTCTGTGGATGAGTCCAAGCGCGACCCCATTTTAGCCGCCGTGGGACAGTTGCAATTTGAGGTGGTACAATTCCGCTTACAGAATGAGTATGGCGTAGAAACGCTATTAGATATGTTGCCCTATAGTGTTGCCCGTTGGGTAGCTGGGGGGTGGCAAGCTTTAGAAAAAGCGGGACGGCTATTTAACACGGCGGTGGTGAAAGATAACTGGGGGCGTCCAGTTTTGTTGTTTAAGAATGAGTGGAATTTACAGCAGGTGATTGGGGATCATCCAGAGTTACAGTTGAATGCCACAGCACCTGTGGCGTCGGGACAGGAACCTGATTCGTTGTGACCTCTCCCCTAACCCCTCTCCGGCGAGGAGAGGGGAATAATTTTGTAAGCAATTACAACCAAGAAAAAAACGATGGCGAATGGAATTCGCAGCTACACAAACCAAGTCCGCCTGCGCGGACTGATGTTGAGACTGAGTTGACTGAAATAACGACAACATGGTCACAATTGACAGCCCAGCAATTCTTTTCTGGATACAGCGAAACAGATGCTATCTATGACAACGTTATGTGAGTTATAATTTAAGCTGGAATTACGATGGTTTATTTTGTGGCGAAAACGGGTTGATGTACTTACCTGAGTCCGAGCGTGTAATTTATGAACGCAATCCCCTTATTCAGGTTGCGTGCCAATTGCGGTTCCCACCCATACTTAAGATTTCTCGCCAAGAGCCAGTGGATTTTCAGGATGAGATCAGGTTTCAGTACCCACTCTTCGAGAGTACACAGCCGCAGGTTCCATCTGAAATCTCTCAAGCCATTCAAAAATTTGGTTTACCCCTATTGAGCGATATATCCTATAGCTTTAAATCTGAAGACCAGATATGGCACTTATGTATTAGCAAAGATTCTATTACTCTAAGTACATCTGCATACGAGAGGTACGAACATTTCCAAAAACGTTTTCGAGAAGCGGTTGAACTTTTTGAAAGAATATATATACCATCTTTTTACACAAGGGTTGGGCTTCAATATCAAGACTTGATTATTCGCTCAAAGCTAGGGCTTGAGAATAAACAATGGTCAGATTTGATCACAGAACATATTGGTTCCGAGTTATACAATGCTAAACTTGCACCCTCAATTCAGTCAATTATAAAAGACCTAGTTTTGAAAACTGAACAGGGTCAAGTCCATTTTAAGCATGGACTTGTTTCCGTGAAACAACCAGACAGAAGTGACGATGAGCTTGCTTATTTATTAGATGCTGATTTTTATACAGAACGAAAAATAGAGAGAGGTGAAAATGTCTGGAACATACTCGGTAAATTCAACAAATCAGCTAGAAATCTTTTCAGATGGAGCATCACAGATACCCTCCATCACGCTATGCGACCCCAGACACTTGAAACCACAGAGATATAGTCAAACTTTAGCAGAAATTCCTACAAAAAATTTTGTTGTTGATCGAGAAAGTGGGAAAACGCTTATAGTTCAGCATCCATCTTTTGAACTAAGAATGTCCGATTCTTCTCTATCTTTCAGAAGTGATTGGAATCGCCTACCTCTCAGTAAACTTATTGCACTACTGAAATGTTTGCTAATCCTCCAATCTCTGCCGGAATCTGCTTTAGAAGAAGCGGCTGAGGAACTTCAAGGAATTGCTGATTTTTATTCTGATCGCTTTTCTCAAGCTAATCTGTCTACTATTCCAGCTAGCCGTGTTAAAGGTAAATTGAAATCCGCTCAAGTTAGACCACCTATTGTTGTGGAACCATAGCTTGTCTAACAATATTTGATGCATGAAAAAAAAAGCTATCTACCAGCCGTCAATTAAGAATGCTTCTCTCAGGCAAGGAGAGATACTAACAGATGTGGTTCAGTACAACCCTGTTGTTAGTGAACTATCACGAGAGGCTGAAGAATTGTCTTTTGAACCAGTCATTCATCCTTATGCAATTATTGTTACACAAGATTGTGATTTAGATTGGGATTATAGAGCTAGGCAAAGTAATAATGCTCAATCATCAAAATTGTTAAATTCTGTAATTTTATGTGAAATTGCAACAGCACAAGAAGTTAGAGACATAGCAGATAAAGATATCATGAATAGGAAAGCATGGGAGTTAGTTAAATCCCAACGTCATGAAAGGTTTTATTTTTTTGAAAAGATTCCTGTTGAATATGAATTAGAACAAGCAGGTTTACCTGAGTTGACGGCTGATTTCAAGAAAATATTTGGAATTGATGCATCTACCTTATACTGTCAACTTGACCTAGGGATAGCCAAGCGACGCACCGTTTTATCGAGTCCTTACCTAGAGCATTTTTCTCAACGGTATTATAGTTTTCACAGCAGAGTTGCATTGCCTTATCAATACGAAAGTGAATGAGAAAGTTAATAGTCGGCAGGTATAAAAACGAATAAATGGCATCCATCGGATGTCCTTATGCTTCTGACTCATCTCAGGAAATCAGCTACGATCAATAAAATAGTACAAAATAGTAGTTTTGCGATCGCACTAAATCCGGGTTAACTACCCCCCTTATAACCCAGTCCGCGCAGGCGGACTTTGTTTGTGTAGCAGCGATTTCAATCGCCACGACAAAACAATCGCCATGGCAAAAGGGAGTTCTTATTCACAACATCCTAATTAACCCGATAGACCAACCACTTCCCCTGAACCTTCAATTACTTCCCCAATCCGATAAGCCGCAACACCTTGAGATTCAAACCAACGACAGGTTTTTTCCGCTTGAACGGATGACACCAACACCACAAACCCAATCCCCATATTGAACGTATTAAACATCTCTCCCCGACTCACTTGACCCGCCTCAGCTAGCCACTGAAAAATCGGTAAAATCTCCCAGCTATTCGGCTCAATCTGCACCGATTGCCCTTGACCTAAACACCGAGGTAAATTCTCTGGTAAACCGCCACCCGTAATGTGAGCCATACCATGAATTTCAATCCCAGCTTGTAGCGCATCTAGAATCGGTTTCACGTAAATTTGAGTCGGTGTCAGCAGCACGTCTCCTAAACGTTGACCTCCCAGTAAATCGGGACAGCTATCCCAACTGAACGGCGATTCCTGGTTAACCGAATCGCTAACAATTTTGCGGACTAAACTAAACCCATTACTGTGAACCCCCTGACTGGCTAAACCAATCGCCACATCTCCCAATTGCACCTGAGAACCGTCTAAAATTTCGCTTTTTTCCACAATCCCCACGCAAAAGCCAGCAATGTCATACTCTCCCGGTTGATAAAAACCGGGCATTTCTGCGGTTTCTCCTCCCAACAATGCACAGCCAGCCTGACGACATCCCTGAGCAATACCCGCTACCACCTGAGTGAGTTGTTCTTGATTCAGTTTTCCTGTGGCTAAATAGTCCAAAAAAAATAGGGGTTGTGCGCCAGATGTCAAGACATCGTTGACACACATGGCAACTAAGTCAATACCAACGGTGTCGTGACGATTCAACTCATGAGCCAGTTTCAGCTTTGTCCCTACTCCATCCGTTCCCGACACTAAAACGGGTTCGCGATATCCCATCGGTAACTGGAAGCAACCATTAAAGCCACCGAGTCCACCTAAAACTTCCGGTCGATGGGTGCTTTGGACTAGCCCTCTAATTTGCTGTACAAACGCTCGACCTGCTTCGATATCAACACCAGCTTCTCGATAATCCATGGGATAGCACTAGGAATGAAAGAATTTTTCCGAATGTAGGGGCGGATTTCACTATTATCATTTTTTTCTGCCGCTTCTAAAAACCTAGACAAACCTACCCATAAGGAATTCTGCCTTGGTATAAGTCCACGGTGTAACTTTTGGTCGATAACCGTTAACGCTTGCGCTTGGCTGATACCCGGCGTTGTTGCTCGATATCAGCCTTAACCAA
>NZ_JAVJQN010000272.1:0-6950 GCF_040218245.1 Coleofasciculus sp. E1-EBD-02
GCCGGAACAAGTCAGACTTGCCCCAACTGCTTAGAGGATACAGGCAAAAAGAAACTATCCCAACGAGTACACAAATGCCAGTATTGTGGGTACACAGCCGATAGGGATGTGGCATCCGCTCGCATTATAGAAATTAGAGGAGTCGTAGCCGTGGGACACACGGTTGGTAAGCTTTCTGAGGGTAAAGGTCACGTCCTGGAAGACGCTAAACTCTACCTCCCTGTGACGGAAGAATCCCCCGCGCTCTTATAGCCGGGGGAGTGTCAATCCCCACAAGCACCAATAATGCTACAGCCTAGATGAACTATATCCAAATTGTGCCAACACTCAACATTTACGTAGAACGAGGATAATGCTGCTCTAGAAAGGCTTTGGCATCTGCCTCATCCTGAATCACGCCATCCAAGGTGGCGGCTAACAGGGCATCTAATATTTCCTTGTAATGAGGTCCCGGTTTATAACCCAAACGTTTGAGATCATTCCCATTCAGAGGAGCCTGCACAGTTGCCAAGTTCGTGAAATAGTGCCACAGCTTGCGTCGAATTGCTCTAGAACTGTGTACGGCAATCAAAACCAATGTAGGTAATTTATACTGACGTAACAGCCAAACCACTTCACTGGGACGCTGACATTGGGGTAGAGACTCTACCACCTCAGTTTGGGCTTGTCCGAGATGCTGCAGTCGCTCAATACTATCAATAGGCAGTTGTAAATTTTCTGCCACCTTGCCGCGTTCTTGAGGCTCTAAATGAGCAATTAACACCTCAAGCCGCATCTGCCAATGTTTTAAAGTTTGATCCGGATCAAACCGTCGTAACCAACGGTCAATTAGACGAACCCGCCACCATAACAATGGGTCAAGCTTTAAGCTGGGATGAAGACAGCGTAATGCTCCGAGTGATCCAATGAGTTGGAATGCCCGTTGCCAATAGGGGGCTTCTAGGATGTACTTTAATTCGGCTTTCAAGCGGGTTTCTAGAGCAGGCGCTCGCGTATTTGCCCCCAGCGATCGCTCATAAACGCCACTCTCTAGCGCATACTGGATATAGTCTTGGGTTTGGGGTTCCAGTTCAAAGCCTAAGCGCACGGCAAACCGCACCGCTCGATAAATGCGAGTCGGATCTTCGATAAAACTATTGGCATGCAAGACGCGAATTTGACGCGATCGCAAATCCAACATCCCGCCAAAAAAATCCAGTAGGGGCAACGCCTCACCTCGCCTCCCCGTCAGTCGGGCTGCCATGGCGTTAATGGTAAAGTCTCGCCGATAGAGATCCTGGCGAATAGAACTGGCTTCCACTTCTGGATTCGCCGCTGGATAGGGATAAAACTCAGTTCGAGCCGTGGCAATATCAATCCACAGGGAATCCAGCACCGGGTCATTATGCCACAACAATGCTGCCGTTTGAAACGCCCCATGAACATCTAAGCGAGCATTGGGATACCGTTCTCGCAAGGCTTTTGCCAAAGTTACTCCTGCGCCCACATCAGCCGCCCGATGAAACCCATCAACCACCAAATCCACGTCTTCTAGGAGCAAAGGTTGGCTCTCATCCGCCAGCAGTACGTCACGAACGGCTCCCCCCACTAAATAGAGATGCCAACCCCGTGCCTGGGCTTCCTGGGCGGCTTGAGTGAGCAATTGCCACAGGGCAGGAGCAAGGCGTTCCCGCATATTTAACAGGCGGGATGAGGGATAGGTCATCTGGATGGGGCAAGTCTCTCCCCAGCGCTCTTGATCTTGGCGCACTTGTCGCAGCACATCGGTACGAGTGACAATCCCGACTAACTGCTCATCCTCTAACACGGGTAAGCGTCCAATATCATAAGTCACCATCAGCGACTCAATTTCAGGCAGTGAGGTTTGGGGGGTAATGGTTTTTAGGTTTCGGGTCATATACCCTTTAACTGGGGCATGACCTAAACCGTGATGCAGTGCTAAATCAATATCTCGCCGTGAAATAATCCCAATTAACTGGTCATTTTCATCAACCACAGACAGTCCAGAATGCCCATAACGCAGCAAAATTCGCTGCGCTTCGCCAACGGTGGTATCGGGGCGAATCGTTCGCACCGGGGATGACATTAACTCTAGGGCGCTTAGGGGTTGGGGAATTTGCTCCTTGAATTGATCAACGAGTTGGGGCAAAACCTCTGGGGGATTTCCATGGCGTAGGGTGACGGCGGCGGCTTGAGAATGCCCCCCTCCACCTAGGGGTTGTAAGAGCGCATTTAAATTCGTGCCAGGAATTCGCGATCGCCCGATAATCGTGAGACGGGATGATTTTGAGTGTTGAGGGTTGGATTCACTCACATCTTCTAGACGTTCCACCGGAACGTCTCTACCATCTTCCCCAGCTCCCCCAGCTTCCCCAGCTCCCCCAGCTTCCCCAGCTTCCCCAGCTTCCCCAGCTCCCCCAGCTCCCCCATCTCCCCCATCTCCCCCATACTCCGCCGCCAGCAATAGGGCGTCGCTTTCCGTCAGGTCAACTAATCGTGAGGCTAAACTTGAGAGTCCCGGTACATAGTCTTGAGTTTTCAGGAACACCCAAGATAGAGTATTACCTTGATGATTTTCAGATTGTAACTGGTCTAGGGCTGTGGTGAGCAGTTGTTGCAACTGGGGCGAAAGTCCAGGATCTACATAGTCGGCAATCTGGCGAATATTTGCCCCTTGTGTCATTAACCACGCCAGAGCCATAGCATCCCGTGGGGTGGTTTGGTCAAAGGTTAAGGAACCTGTATCGACATGGATACCGAGTGCCATCACTGTGGCTTCGGCGGTGGTTAATTGGATTGAGGTTTGTTGTAATTGCTCGACGATGAGGGTTGTGGTGGCACCCACAGGTTCAACCTGTCGAAATGTGGCAGGAATATCACTATGAGTGTCGCCGTGATGATCGTAAAGTTCAATGGCAGTAAGATGAGGCAAGTCGAACCATTGAGCAGCTTTCCCCAAGCGATCGCGCTTTTGGGTATCCACCACGACAAGAGAATGAATTTGGTCTACTTTAACCGAACGTCGTTCAATCAAAGCATACTCATCCCGATGCAGTGCCAAAAAATCCCGAACCGCCGGGTGAGCGCCCCCGGTTAGGACAAGTTTGGCTCCTGTTTTCAGGCGTGTCAGCCCGACGGCTGCTCCTAGGGCATCAAAGTCGCTAATCGTGTGACACAAGATTAAGTCCATGGTTTGTCATTTGTCATTTGTCATTTGTCATTCGTCATCTTCCTCATCTTCCCCATCTCCCAGACGTTCCACCGGAACGTCTCTACAACCCTATCTCCCTCATCTCCCTCATCTCCCCCATCTGCCATCTACCTTGTTGTTGATTTTCAGTTTTTTCAAAAAAGCGGGTCAATTTTTGGTAGCTTACAATCAGAAGGATTTAACGTCTTGAAAGGCACAACAGGAAATGTCTATCTTATTTCAAATATCACTGGCAGCTTTGGTCATTTTGTCATTCGTCATGGTGGTGGGTGTTCCCGTCGCCTATGCTACCCCCCAAAACTGGGAGCAATCAAAAAATTTGATTTGGATAGGTTCAGGACTTTGGCTGGCTCTGGTCATTGTGGTTGGCGTCCTGAACTATTTTGTGGTAGCCTGACTTTCTCCCCGCCTGAATGATTAAATTCAGACGGGGCTTCTCCACCAACAGACAGATGCTCATGACGCAAGAGGGCAAAGATAGCCATGGCAGTTTTTGAGGGAAATTTTACATCAGCCAGCTCCCTGCGCTTGGCAATTATCATCGGTAGATTTAATGATCTCGTGACAGAGAAGCTATTAGCCGGGTGTCAAGATTGCCTGAAACGCCACGGTGTTGATCCCAATCCTCATGGCTCCCAAGTTGATTATATTTGGGTGCCAGGTAGTTTTGAAGTCCCTCTCATGGCTCGTCAAGCTGCCCTTAGCCACCGCTATGATGCGGTGATTTGCTTGGGCGCTGTCATTCGCGGTCAAACCCCCCATTTTGATTATGTGGCGGCTGAAGTCTCTAAGGGCATTGCCGCCGCTAGCTTTCAAACCGGAATTCCCGTAGTCTTTGGGGTTCTAACGGCTGATACGATGCAGCAAGCCTTAGAACGGGCAGGAATCAAGAGTAATAAGGGTTGGGAATATGCCATGAGTGCCTTAGAAATGGCGAGTTTAATGCAGCAGTTCAAGGGGCAAAATGGCTCAGCCGCTTATAATGCTTATGATCCGGCAGGAACTCCTCAGTCCTTACCTGTTTCATCAGGGCGGTCTCTTCCTTCAGAGTCAGCTTCTGAATACAATGAGTCTGGGAATTCATGATCTATGTAGAGACATGCCATGGCATGTCTCGGAGCAAAGGAGCTATGGCAAATAACGAATAACTTGACAAAACTGGATTATTCTGAGACACTGTAAAAAGCAAAATAAATGCGGGTATAGCTCAGTGGTAGAGCGTCACCTTGCCAAGGTGAATGTCGCGCGTTCGAATCGCGTTACCCGCTTAAATAAAAAGCGAAGCCATTGGAGCTTCGCTTATTGTGTATAGTTTGTTGCATATAATTTGTCGATGCCCAATCAAAAATTGGTGAAGGGAAATGAAAGCGCTAATATTAGAGCATGAGCGTCTCCAAGAAAATCTCGGTTGGGAATTTGTGGGGATAAGTTTAAGCTATAGTGATTTACTATACAAGTTGATCGTGTAATCAGGAACACTCAATCATCAACGTAATCTTGGTTTTGAATAGCGCTTGTGCCACCTCAGAAAGCTCAAAAGATAGATTTAAGTAAGGAGTATCCCTGCCCGTGTCGGCGGCGGGGGTGTTTAGTGCCGATTACCCTGACAGAAGCCTTTGGCTGTAATCGCTGTCAGCAGATTTTCGTTCTTGAAGAAAATGGGCTTATAATTGAGCAATTATCGACGACTTATCCCTATAAAAAAACGTGGCGTTGGACAGGTCATCGCTGGGTGAGTACCCAAGGGAATCTTGGGGAAAGCTACCTACCTGTAGCCCTCTTAATTGTGCTGGTTTTGTTGATTGTCTGGTTACCTCTAGCACTGCAATCTCCAACCGGTCCTTCTATAATTCTTTGGGCATTACTGGCAGTGATTTTAGCGGTGTTGCCAGCGCTTATGGTTTGGTTAGCTTATCGGCGTTCGTAAATGATGGATATGGAAGCCTCTGATCCTACGCCTCAGTCCAACCGTGTGATTGCCAGATCACATCGGGCATCTGTGGTTTTGGCAACCACAAAAGGAGTTGAGCGATCGCGTGGCGTTCAAGCGATGGTAAAAGCCTTGCAAAATGCGTTTGATGATATCTTGGATGCCAATACCATGGACTTGGAAGCCAGTCGAGAAATGGCAGTTCCTGAGTTGGTATTAGACTGGCTGAAGCTGACGCCAGAACGACTCCAGATTGCGATTGGGATTTTGCAGCGGATTGGGGAATTATCTGATCCGATTCGTCGGGTGATGAATGCGTCTTATCAACTTGAC
This sequence comes from Coleofasciculus sp. E1-EBD-02, assembly GCF_040218245.1. Lineage (NCBI taxonomy): Bacteria > Bacillati > Cyanobacteriota > Cyanophyceae > Coleofasciculales > Coleofasciculaceae > Coleofasciculus > Coleofasciculus sp. E1-EBD-02. Next base: position 5,475 of record NZ_JAVJQN010000272.1, read on the forward strand.
CATTCTCAAACCTATTGTCAAATGATGCCGTTGGGCGTGATTGCCTTAATTTATGAGGCGTTCCCTGAGTTAGGTGCGATCGCGGCGGGTTTTTGTATTAAAACGGGCAACAGTTTGATATTAAAAGGAAGTAGCGAAGCCAGTCAATCCAATCAAGTGATTGCCCAAGCGTTACAGAACGCCTTGGACGAGGCGGGTTTACCCTCAGGTTGTTTGGAATTGTTCCCTTCAGAACAGGGGGCTTCTATGCGAGATTTAGTCACACGGGATGACTATTTAAACTTGGTGATTCCTTACGGACGCCCGACGCTAGTGCAGCAAGTTTTGCAACAAGCAACGGTACCCGTTTTAAGATCAGCAATGGGGAACTGCTATCTCTACTGGTCCGAATCAGGGACTTGGGATGGGGTGCGATCGATTATTTTAGATAGCCACGCTAGTATCCCTGATCCAGTGAATGCGATCGAAAAAGTCTTGATCCATCGTAATCAAAAGCCATCCTCTTTAATGAATCTCTGTAAGAGTTTGAGCGACAAGGGCTTTAAACTCAAAGCCGATGCTGAGTTGGTGGCAAAATTTCCCGATCAATTGACTCTAGCGTCTGAATCAGAATGGAGTCAACCTAAAGTTCTCACTACAAACAAAGTCCTATTTTAGCTGTGTCAGTCCACTACGTCCTTTGTAAGGGTTTGAGGCTTGTTTACAAATTATAGCCTTACCAAGGCAGGTTAGGACTTACGGCACCATAGAGACGTTCCATGCAACGTCTCTACATACGTAAATGATGTGTCCTGATGTCCTAACTTTTCTGCGTAGTGCTATAACTACCACGGATTTCCGACTAAAGTAAACGCACTCCAATAATAGGGATGAGTCAGATTAATATTTCCCTGGTTGAGTAATTCCTCAGGTAAAGAAATCCTAGCCGATGGTGTAACTAATTCATCGTCGTCTAATTCCACTTCCCCCCGCATCATTGCTAATTGTGCTTGTCGTAAAGCTTCAGCTTTAATCGGGGCTTGTTTTAACTGTTGATAAAATGTGGTCATTAGTCCTAATGTCCCGGTATCACTGACATACCAGAGGCTACCTAACGCTGATTTTACTCCCGCTTGTACGGCTAATCCAGTAAAGCCTAACTCCGCTTGTTCATCCCCTAAGGCTGAACGACAGGCACTTAATACCATCAGTTCAACTGGGGGATTATCTAATTGTAACTCTCGCAATTTGTCGAGGGTTAATCGGGTATTCCAAAACTGAATATAGGAGTTACTGGCTTTACCGGGTTTAAATTCTCCATGGGTGGCGAGATGGAGAATGCCAAAGGGTTGACTCGCGCGGGCTTGTTTGAGATTTTCTAGAGTGAAGGTTTGGTTAAGAAAGGACTGACCCGACCACAACTGATTGGTAATAATCGATAACTCTTTGGGGACAGCAGGTAAAGGGTTTTGTTCTTCAAATTTAGACGCGCCCATA
>NZ_JAVJQN010000013.1:0-25252 GCF_040218245.1 Coleofasciculus sp. E1-EBD-02
TGGGGGACGAGCGCCTCCCCCATACCCCCCGCGCAACGCTTCGCTTGAATATATCTCATGGCTGTGGTCTTCATCTGTCAATAAGGCTTCATCTTTGGAGATACTAATGTCGCTCAAAGCCCGATTTGAAAAGCTTTTAGACCGCTTGTCACGCCTTCAGCCCGACACCCGACACCCGACACCCGACACCCCACACCCCACACCCCACACCCGACACCCCACACCCGACACCCGACACCCCACACCCCACACCCCACACCCCACACCCCACACCCAGTAAAGGGGGTAGTTAACCCCGATTTAAAACCCGCCCCTACAACAATTGCCTGTGTCGCACTAATTGTGCGGCTAATTGAATCGCGGCTTTCATACTGGTAGCATTAGCAATCCCCTGACCGGCAATATCATAAGCTGTACCGTGATCCGGAGAGGTTCGCACAAACGGTAGACCAATTGTGGTGTTAATCGCTCGGTCAAATGCCATGAGTTTAACCGGAATTAAGCCTTGGTCATGGTAAAGCGCCAAATACGCATCGGGGAGATTGGGGATAGTGGGAGTATCGTACCAGGCTTGACCGGCTTTTACCCAAAGGGTATCCGGTGGTACAAATCCATCCAATTTTATCTGAGGACGTTGCTGTCGTTCCTGTTCGAGCCAGGGAATCAACCAGTCTTTTTCCTCACGCCCTAATTGTCCCTGTTCGCCACTGTGGGGGTTTAACCCAGAAATGGCAATGCGAGGGGTTTCTACCCCAAACTCCAGCCGTAAGCATTCCACCAGTAAATCCAGTTTTGCCTTCATCAAGTCTGGGGTTAAGGTATGGGGGACTTGATGCAAGGGAATATGGGTTGTGGCTAACAGGGTTCGCAATAGCCACCCGGTATGAGGCGATCGCGCGACGAATAGCATCCCGAATCGCTCTACACCAGCCGCCTGTGCTAGCACTTCAGTTTGACCGGGATAGTCATGTCCGGCGGCTTTCCAGAATGACTTGGCAATCGGCGCGGTGACAATTCCCTCAAACTCACCCGCCAACGTTTGCGCGATCGCACGTTTCAAGTAAGCAAAACTGGCGTCCCCACTTGCTGCATTTCCCTGTCCCAGAGTAATCTGACGTTCGGTTGAGGCGTCTAAGGGAAGATCTAAAATTGATAGGTTATCCGGTTCAGCTAGAGGTGTGGTACTGTCTACGGTGTGCCGCAGTTGATCATACGCTGTCTGTAATAACGAGCGACTACCAATAACCGTTATTTGAGCATCTTGAGTTATCTGCTCATCTGCCAACGCCTTCAGCACCACCTCCGCACCAATTCCAGCCGGATCACCCAAGGTGACAGCCAAGCGAGGACGCCCTTGGGGTGGATGGTGCGGTTGTGTAAACAAATATTTCTCAGTTTTCATTTTGGATTTCAACCCAATCGCGATAATCTTATAACTTAAAGCCTGTTTAGCGATCGCCAGAGGAGATAACACATGAACGCTGAGATTTTCAATGCTGCTGTACTATCCTTTACTCTAATTCTCGTGGGTATGGGTTTGGGATTTTTGTTACTCAAAATCCAAGGCGGCGAAGGGTAGATTTGTGTGATGGGGTGATGGGGGAGCCATGTAGAGACGCGCCATGGCGCGTCTGGGAGCTGGGGGAGCTGGGGTTGTAGAGACTCCTCCGGTGGAACGTCTGGAAGCTGTGGCAGCAAATGACATAAGACAAATGACATAAGACGAATGACAAATTCTGATAGAATCTTATAGAAACGTTAAGTTTACAGGCAAAATTTTTATAAATGAACTTGTTGGTCGTCGGTGCAACAGGCACTTTAGGAAGACAGGTGGTTCGTCGGGCGCTGGATGAAGGTCATCAGGTACGCTGTCTGGTTCGTAGCCCCAGGAAAGCCACATTTTTAAAAGAATGGGGAGCCGAAGTTGTTCAAGGTAACCTGTGTGAACCACAGACGTTACCACCTGCTCTTGAAGGCATAACCGCCGTGATTGATGCAGCAACCTCTAGACCAACAGGCTCTCTCACCATTAAACAGGTAGACTGGGATGGCAAGGTGGCACTGATTCAAGCGGCGGCGGCGGCGGGAGTGGAACGCTTTGTCTTTTTCTCGATTCTCAATTGTGAGAAGTTTCCCCGTGTGCCGTTGATGGAGATTAAACGGTGTACTGAAGTATTTCTGGCGGAATCGGGGTTGAACTACACTATCTTGCAGCCCGCCGGCTTTATGCAAGGTCTGATTATGCAGTATGCTGTGCCAATCCTGGAAGGGCAAGCGGTTTGGATTACCGGGGAAGCCGCGCCTACGGCGTACATGGATACTCAGGATATTGCTAAATTTGCCGTTCGCGCTCTTGAGGTTCCGGAAACGGCAAATAAAACCTTTCCGGTTGTGGGAACACGAGCCTGGAGAGCCGATGAGATTATTAATCTATGTGAGCGACTCTCAGGTAAGGATGCCAGAATTGCTCGACTCCCGATTAATTTCTTGCGGGCAATGCGCCAGATTACCCGATTTTTTCAGTGGGGTTGGAATATCGCGGATCGCTTGGCATTTACGGAGGTGTTAGCCACGGGGAAACCGATGACGGCTTCAATGGATGAGGTTTATCCGGTTTTTGGTCTTGATCCGGGGGAGACAACCACTTTGGAAGCTTATCTGCAAGAGTATTTTAGTCGAATTACCAAGAAGCTGAGGGAAATTGATTACGAAAAAAGCAAAGCGAAGAAGAAGAAGAAGACACCAATGAAAAAACCCTAAGCCCAGAAAATAGGTTTAAGTGTTAAGCAAAAACCCCCTCTCCCCCAGCCCCTCTCCCACCGGGGGAGAGGAGAGCAAGAGGGCATAGTTTTAATTGACACAGATTGTTGCTTTTGGTGTAAGCTTTTTCGTCGAGGGGATCTAAGTTGAGCTAGCCACTGTTATTGGCTACAACAAGTATTAATAATGTATGACGCGGACTGATAAGTGTGGGCAAAGCAGGGATTATTTATAACGACTACAAACCTGTAGCTTGTCGGGTTGCTGAGGAGTTACAAGAGCAACTCACGACGGCGGGTTGGGAGGTTTATATGGCAACGGGGGTTGGCGGACTTTTAGGCTATTCCCGCCCTGAGTCTCCAGTCTGTCATACACCCATAGACAAGCTAGCAGCGCCGGGGTTTGATGAAAAGATGGCGTTTGCGATCGTTCTGGGGGGAGATGGTACGGTGATGGCGGCGTTTCGCCAAGTGGCGCCCTTCGGAATTCCTTTGCTGGCGGTGAATACGGGTCACATGGGATTCCTGACTGAATTGTACCTGAATCAACTTCCCCAGGCGATGGAAAAGGTGATGGCGGGGGAGTATGAGATTGAAGAACGCACGATGCTGTTGGTGCAGGTGGTGCGGGATCAGTGTATCTGGTGGGAAGCCTTGTGTTTGAATGAGATGGTTTTGCACCGGGAACCGTTGACCTGTATGTGCCATTTTGAGGTGAAAATTGGACGGCATTCGTCGGTGGATATTGCGGCTGATGGGGTGATTATCTCGACACCGACGGGTTCGACGGCGTATTCCCTGAGTGCGGGGGGAACGGTGGTAACGCCTGGGGTTCCGGTGTTGCAGTTGATGCCGATTTGTCCTCATTCTTTGGCGTCGCGGGCGTTAGTGTTTGCGGATACGGAAAAAGTGCAGGTGTTTCCGGCGATGCCGACTCAGTTGGTGATGGTGGTGGATGGAAATGCGGGTTGTTATGTGTTACCAGAGGATCAGGTGCATGTGGCGCGATCGCCTTATTCGGCGCGATTTATTCGTTTGCAACCGCCGGAGTTTTTCCGGGTGTTGCGTGAGAAGTTGGGTTGGGGATTACCTCATATTGCTAAACCGACATCGGTGGAGTTACCCTAGTGCAGTTGAACCCATCGGTAGTGAACAGCTTTGGGATAATTCGATTTTTTTCCTGATGCGACAACCAGTAGGTGTTTTTTTCGGGAAGTCAAAATTTGAGGCTGTATTCCTTACTGGGTCAGGGATACAGCTTTTTTCACGGATGAGGAGGTTGTCGCAATGGCTCAAAGGCTTATTCAGAAAGGGTTTGAGACTTTTTTGTGGGCAGGGGTTGTCAAAAGTGAGGGCTGAAATGCTATAGTTAGAGGAGGTTGTCGCAATCGAACCTTGAAAACCAAATACAGTAAGCGTTTCAGAGGTCGGCAGTCGAAATCCTCTATAATCCCTACTAGGGATTGAAACCAAGAAAGAGTAACTGACCCGTCTGTTTACAGTCGTCGAAATCCTCTATAATCCCTACTAGGGATTGAAACTGACACTAGATCTTCTGGGCATTTAGCAACTATGTCGAAATCCTCTATAATCCCTACTAGGGATTGAAACTGGCGGACATGGATCACAGTCTACCTTGTAATTAAGTCGAAATCCTCTATAATCCCTACTAGGGATTGAAACTTTTGTATCCTTGCGAATTCCACTTACTATCGCTGTCGAAATCCTCTATAATCCCTACTAGGGATTGAAACATTAACTATTTACTTAGAAACTCCTGAATCTAACAAGTCGAAATCCTCTATAATCCCTACTAGGGATTGAAACAAACGACTAGACCATTTAGTTGCATTGCCGCAGTAGTCGAAATCCTCTATAATCCCTACTAGGGATTGAAACCTGATGTTCCCATTTCACCAGCACCTATTCATCAAGTCGAAATCCTCTATAATCCCTACTAGGGATTGAAACCTTTAAAACAAGTCTTCTAAATGATCCTTTATAAAGGACAGGGTCGAAATCCTCTATAATCCCTACTAGGGATTGAAACGTAATCGTTCTTGAAATTCAGACTCTGAGAATGAAGTCGAAATCCTCTATAATCCCTACTAGGGATTGAAACGATTCCCTATCTTCCTTCCTGTGATGAGGAGGAAGTCGAAATCCTCTATAATCCCTACTAGGGATTGAAACCTTTTCGCAATCTAATCAAGGAATAAGCGGAAAAAGTCGAAATCCTCTATAATCCCTACTAGGGATTGAAACGATAGCCCCTCGCCTTATCGCTTATTTAATGTGAATCCTCTGACTCCTATCAGCGATAACCAAAACCGAATACCATGTCCCCACTACTTGACAAAACAACCGATCAACGCATTGTTCATCAGGGAACCTGGGAACAGTTTAAATGTATTCAAATGGGTTTTGAGGGTTCTTCTGGAGTGCGCCTCTCTTACTATGAAGGGATGATCGAGATTCTCATGCCGGGACAGGATCATGAAACATTTGCTCGTATTATCAGTTACTTAATCACAACGTTTCTGGTTGAACAGGGAATCTTTTTTAAGCCTACAGGGGCGATGACTCAGGAAAAACCGGGCGTTGTTTCCGCCCAAGCTGACGAGTCTTTTTGTATCGGAAGTGTCAAGCCGATTCCCGATTTGTCGATTGAAATCGTTTTCACGAGTGGAGATATCCGTAAGTTAGAACGCTATCAAGCGTTGGGCGTTCCAGAGGTTTGGTTTTGGCAAGATGGATTACTGAAGCTTTATCATCTTGGAGATAGTGGTTATCAATCCATTGAACGCAGCCAGCTACCTGGATTGAGTGAACTTGATATTGACTGGCTAAGACAGTGTATTTTGATGGCGGAGACTGATGCAGGGGAAGCGATTCGGGCATTCCGACGCGGGATTTAGCAACCTGGAGTTTGGCGAGTCGGTGGGCAATGCCCACGATGGCAGACTGACACAGCTAAAATTGTGGAATAGATTTTACCGTGAAATTGGGCGCCTGCTGTTGGAATCGGGCGCAAGCCTTGCGCCCCTACAATTCTAATCCACCAATTAAGGTGTGCCACGACAATACTTGTCTATAATCTCCATCAGGGATTAAAACTCGGACATTAAGAAACATGGAGATAGCGCGATCGCTCACTTAGAAGACTCTCCTGATTCAATCGCCTGTTGTAGCATAGCTTTGTTGAGTGCAGGGGATGGAGTGTCAAGGGATTCGAGGTTACTCGCTAACAATTGCTCGACTGTAGCCGCCCATAAACCAGAGAGAAGATGACGCCAAGCCTGAAGCTGTGCTGAATATCCATCTTGCTTGCACCATTGTGCGATCGCATAAGATAGATTTTCTATTTTATCGGGTAACGGTTTGATTAATTCAGCCAAGTTAGCCAAATCTTGAGCAGAGAAAAGCTCTCGTTGATGATTTAACAGTTCCATAAAAGCCGCAACATTCTGTTCAGCGAATGACTGTGCTGCTGGTTGAACAACTTTGAGAGGCAAATCTAACCCTTCAGCAATCATCTCCAAATTTAAACCCAACTGCATCATCCGAGGGATGGCTTCTAACTTGGCTTTGAGTTGACCTTCTTGTCTGCCTTCATCTAACCCTTCTTGTTTGGCTTCCTGATAAACTTTGGTTTGTTTGAGTTCACTTAACCCTAACATGGCTTCTATCTCCTTTGGCTTTCCATCGCACCGTTGACAACGGCTACTATGCCACCCTCTCTGGTGCAAAATTCCTATCAGGATTATCTTGACTAATTTTGGCAAATATGCATAAACCGAGAAAGAACAGCGCGATCGCACAATGTTCAATCTACATCAGGGATTAAAATAGTTAAATCATACTGCTGGCAAGTTGCGATTAACTCATCGATAATACGCGATCGCACGGAGTTAGGGGCGATGATTTGACAGTCTTTGCCATATTGCTTCACCTCCCGCAGAAACCAAAACGTACTCGATATGTTTCTCACTACCCGCCGCACTCGTGGCTGATCGGGTAACCAGTCATTTTCCTGATCCTCGCGTCTGGCTTGATAGGCAAAAGCTAACCCTTTAAACAGATGCATTTCCACCTCAATCTGATCCAAACTGCGTCGCCATTGTCCCTTAATCGGCGTTATCGCTGCATCTTGAATCCGATCTAATCGCAAACTCCAGTTATGCTGTAACTCCGGAATATCTAGGTTTCCTTCGGTTTCTTCACACCAGCAATCTAGGTACTGACGTTTTTCGTGGAGATTAATTCTCCCATGGCGAATCGTAAACTGCCATAAACGCCCTGGGGCATCTTGATAGGATAACTCAAAGGGATGCTGGCGGCGAAGATAGCGGTCAATCTCTAACCGCCAAGGTGGGGGTAAATTATCGACAAACCCTTCAATTTTGCGGCGTAGGGGAATCGAGAGTTCGCTGCGTTCGAGTAATAATTCTGCCACAATCCGCGCTTGTTCCATCTCGCCAATATCGGTTAACGCGCCAATTGCCCGATCTAACGACTGGATGCGACTCTCTGCCCAATCATTATTCGGTAATACCAATAACTGACGACGCGCGATCGCTTCCACCAATTTGGAGATATTCGCACGTTCTCCCCATAAGATACCTAATTCTAGCGCGATCGCTTCCAGTTCGGCTTTGTCTCGTGCAGATAGGGAGAGGGTGATCGACTGACCTTTACGACTCATCAAATTTATACGGACAATTTATCCGGATAGTGCGGCTCATTTTCTATTTTGAGTGTCATCATGGGAAATAACAAGACGTTACGGACACTGTTTTAAGGATATGTCCGAGTATCAAATTACGCTCAAACCCATCTATTCTTGTCCGGCTGAAAAAGTACCCGAAGGGATTAGCTTACCCAAAGGCTGGTCATCCCTGTCTGGACATCAAGTGGAAACTTTAGCAGCAATACGTAACCCAGACATTGATGTTATTTTTAACACCGCCATGACTGGAGATGGGAAAAGTTTAGCCGCTTATTTAGATGTCCTGCAAGGGAGAAGGTATGCCATTGGACTCTATCCTACCAATGAACTTGCCCGTGATCAAGAACTCCAGATTCGCGGCTATATTGACAGCTTCCAGCCTGGGAATGACCCCCGTGTTGTCCGACTTTCCGGGGCAGACTTAGAACAATATGCCGAACATGAAGGATTAAGAAAAAGTGCCGCGATCGCATCTCGTAGCGGTCAGGCGGAGGTGTTACTCACCAATCCCGATATTTTCCATTATTTACATCGCGGGGCGTATTTGGTAAAGGGGGATAGTCCGGATCGGTTATGGGGGCGGATTGATAAGGATTTTGACTTATTTATCTTTGATGAATTCCACGTCTTTAATCCGCCCCAGGTTGCCAGTATTATCAATACCCTGTTACTGATTCGCTGTACCAATCGCCGCAAAAAATTCCTATTCCTATCGGCGACACCAGAACCGCCGTTAATTGAGCGATTGCAAACGGCAGGATTTCGGGTCAAGCTAATTAACAATACCTATCAGTTTCCCGATACCGTAGCAGAATGTCAAGAGTTAGAACAGCAGCATTGGCGGCAAGTTTCTCGGTCAATTACGCTCAAGTTTATCCCCCTCGACCCCTCCTTTAACGCCTCACAAGCCTGGATAGTCAACCAGTTAGCGTTAATTTTGGTTCAGTTTCAGCAGCATCCAGGGAGTAAAGGGGCGATAATTCTCAATTCTATTGCCGCTGTGAAGCGACTGGTGCCTTTTTTGCGGGAACAGTTGCAGCCTGTGGGGTTAACGGTGGGAGAAAATACCGGGTTATCAGGAAGCGGAGAAAAAGCGCGATCGCTAGCGGCGGATTTAGTGGTTGGTACGAGTACGATTGATGTGGGCGTGGATTTTAAGATTAATTTCTTGATTTTTGAGTCTGCTGATGCGGGGAACTTTATTCAACGGTTGGGGCGGTTAGGACGCCATCAGGGGTATGACCAAAATGGTAAATTTGTCAAGTTTAAAACCTTTACCGCTTATGCCTTAGTCCCCAACTTTTTAGTCGAACGCTTGTTTACTGGGGAAGTACCACCATTATGCCCCACTGGAGACTATGATCGCTCGTTTTTGCATCAAACTATTGTCGAAAACTATCGCCAGATTAACGACTTTCGTGGCTATTATTCCCGTTGGGGGGCAGTTCAGTCCTGTTTCTTAGCGTATCAGTTACGCGATCGCACAATTCAGTCTCAGTATGCCCAGAGTCGGGAGAGGTTTCAGCAACTCAGCGAAGCCGTATTTAATACTAAGTTGAAGCGAGTGGCGGGGCGGATTCGGGGATGGGCGCAAGACTGGCAACAGTTATCGGGAAAGAAAGGTAATCCCATCGCTGAAGATGCGGCAAGTTTTCGGGGTGTGAGTTCCTTACAATGTGGACTCTATGACATCACCGAAGACAATCCCGTTGACCGATTTAAAATCTACAACCTACCGGGAATTCTGAGTAACCTAGAGATTGAATGCTGGACAAAAGCCGGATTTATACGGACACTTCAGCAGACAGCCACCGACACCAGACAACCGATTGCCAAGGGGAGGTTTGAATACTGTCTGGGATTTATGAAATTGCACGCCTATCGGGAGGAACGATTAAATTGGCGGTTTACCTATCCGGGAGACTTACAACCGATTGCAGAGGCGTTTAAGGTGCAGGTACTCACTGGGATTCAAGTTTGGCAACCGGATAACCCTTGGGTGGGTGCGATTAACCAACGGTTGCAAAAGCAGGGATTAGTCAGTTATGTCTTGCGGCATTCCGTGGTGGAAGTGAGGCGACGGTTACGCTTACCGATGCACTTTCAGATTTATCCCATCAGCGACCAGTATAGTGTACACGAAGCAACAGCCCCTTATGCGATCGCGATCGGACAATCAGCGTTATTACTGGATACCTTAGCCTATCAATTTCAGACTCAGGGAGGAGAAATATGGATTGCTTAAGGTTCGTTCGTAGTTGCGCTTTAGCGCCATCAACGCCGAAACGCTGACTACAAACTTTGTGTGTGATTAATTCAACTTCATTTACTCTCAAGATGCAGCAAAATCAACCCACAATACAACAACTAAAGGAACTATCGTCCCAACTTCCAGAAAAACTTCCTTACTTAAAAATGCTCATTCTATTTGGTTCGAGGGCGACAGGAGAAACCCATGATGATAGTGATTGGGATTTTGCCACCCTCTATGATCCAAATCTCCGCCAGTCTCATATTGCCGACAATGCCTTTAAGGGGTTTGAAGTTCCCTTAATTCTGGATCAAATTTTTGGCATTAACAGCGATATCATTGATGTCGTTGAACTGAATACCTGTCCGTGGCTGCTGGCTCATTTTATCGCCCGTGATGGCATCCTCATTTATGAAAAAGACGCAGGAGGATTTGAGTATTTTCGTTTGACATCCTTGAGAAGTGAATCAGAATTAAAACAGTTTCGCCAAGACCAACGTCAGCTTATTGATATGGAATTACAAAAGTGGGGTGTATGACTAACCTAGATACTGAAGTTATTTTAGTGAGACTTCGGTTAATCGCTAAATATCGAAATGCTTTAGAAGAGTTTCGGTCGATCAGCCTCAATGAATACTTAGCTGATTGCGGAATAGTTTAGTCCATCAGTATAAAGATATAGATAGCACTATAGTTTTTGCTGCCATCCCAAAGGCTTTAATTCAATATTCATTGTATATCAAACAAATTACAAATTATATCAATTCACTAGAGTCGGAGGTCAACAATGAATGAGCAAACAACTCTCGAAAGAATTACAGTCAATCCACAAATCTTTGGTGGGAAGCCAATTATTCGGGGTCGTCGTTTAGCCGTTGAACACATTCTCGGAATGCTGACAGCAGGCGATACCATCGAGACGTTGTTAGCCAGTTATTCATGGTTAGAACCGGAAGATGTACACGCTTGTTTACTCTATGCGCGTGGGTTCATTGCTGATAATAACGTTTGATTTCTATCTAGTAAGGGCACGGCAGTGCCGTGCCCCTACGGGTAATGATTGTGACATCAATTTGCTTATGCCTTGTCTTAACACCATCGCTTATCGTGATCAAAGCTAACTAAGGTGCGTTACGCTTCGCTAACACACCCTACTGGCGTGACCGGGTTAAAATAGGACTTTGTTTGTAGTAAGCACTTTAGTGCTTTAACGCCTAGCTGGAGAGGGCTAAAGCCCTCACTACGAACCAAATCTATTTCACCATTTTAGGTGGGTCACGCCACTACAAATAGCAAATAGACAAGAACCGTAGGGGCGCACCGACGTGCGCCCTGTTAGAAAAGGACAGAAGGATTAAAATAAACAGAGGTAAACCATGAAAAAATCTCAGCAATTCAATCAGTTATCCCTATTCGATATAACGCCAGAACCCGATGATAATTGGCTAGACGATGACGACTTAGGCTTTAATACAGAACCCTCAAACCGCACCATTGAAACCCCCCAAACCTTACTCACCCTTACCTTACTGCGAGACGCGATTCAAGCACAGAACCCCGATGACCCAGTAATGCGGGATTTTGGTGAGTATGTTTTACCCAATCTCTTACAATTCGCCATTGGCGTAACTGCAAAAGGGGGCAAGTTTTTTGATCACTTAGATCAACAGCGAGAAGCTGAAGGAAAAGAAAAAGTACGCCGAGATAATGCCACCGATCAATCCCTCAATACTCATTTACTCAATGGTGTATTTCCCGCTAATTTAATTGAAAAGCGACTCAAAACCCTGAATACAACCGTTAAACGAGTTGTCGGAGAACGCGAACGCCGCTTAGTCATCGCCGCCTTTATTCTCCATGACTTTGAAAAGTTCCCCGATGTCCCCAAGGATTGCCGAAAATTGTCCCTTGATGCACATCGGCAGATTATTGATCACAAAGTTCACAAATTGGGGTTAAATTCCTTAATTAATCCAGAGAATCCCGACACCTATTCTGAGTATATTGATGATTTATTATGTATGGCGTATAATGCCCAACGACGCTGGGATACTAACTGGAACTTTTCCGAATATGGACTCAATCCAGTCTTGCGCGATCGCACGCTGCGCTGTTTGTCTGATTTAACCTGTCTGGCTGACTCCTTGGCGTCTATTGTTAAGCATCCTCAAGATGCGACAAATCCTAGACTTCAAGAACTTATTCACAGTCTTAGTGATGGACAACTGACATTTACTTATCACAGTATTGCCGAGAATCGCGGCGTATTAACCAATGTGGTGAATAATGCCTTAATTCAGATTCATCAAACCCAATCAGATATTGAACCCTTACTCTATTTACCAACCGGGGTTATTTATTTGGCACATCGTCATGCGCCTGCGATTTCACTGGATGGTTTACCGGATAGGGTTGTCGCTAGGATTAAATCTCTGTGTCGGGAACAATTGCGCCTGAGACAAACGGGATTTGGACGCGATGGAAAGGGACTAAAATATGCGGACTATTATCAGTTATTTTTTGATGAATCTGGGTTAATGGAGGTAGCCTTAGATGCAACCTTGCGGATTTTAAATCCAAATAAACCCTCAGTCGCCAAGAGTCGCAGTGATAACCTGGTTAAGTTTCAGCAACAGGGAATCTTATCCGCCGAGTATGACGTTAAATTTGGCGATGATATCCGCATTGATCAATTAGCCGAATTTGGCGATTTAGTCAGTCGTAAGATTTGGGGGGAACGGGTGAGTCAAATTGAAGCGGTGCGGAAGCAGGATAAGCAGTTACCCGAACTTCCTCCTCTGGATTTAGTCGATAAACTGGCGCAATATTGGCATCTGGGGGAGTATTTGCCGCCCATTCGGGAGATTCAGCAGATTAATCAACGATTGAAGCAGAAAAAGTTAAAAGGAAATACCGGAGGGGTTCCATACCCATGGTATTTTTTGGCGGCGAAGTATCTGCAAAAGCATCCAGGGTTGGAAACCATTCGCGAAACGGGGGAGGAGTTAATTGCCTATGTGACGCAGTTAATTCAACCTCTGATATCTGAGTATCCATTACCCGATGGCTGGGATGATTTAAGGCTTTGGCTGGAACGAGTGGTGATGTTACCCAATTGCCAAGAACAGGGGGCGGCGGTTGATGTGTTTTTACAGGAATTTGTCAATTATCAGGCGGCGAAGAAACCCGGGCGAGGGCGTCAGTTAATTTGTTCGATTTCCCATTCTCCCTACACGGTAACTGAACAGATGGAATCAGCGGTTTTGTTTACGCCCCAGGTGTATACGAATAAGCAAATGCTGGGGGGTTCTAATGCCAAACGGAATATCTCTAGTATTGCGGGAATTGAGATGATGTTGCGGCAAATCTTGATGAATCAAACCCAGGCGGTGGGTAAACGGTTTGAGGACGGGAAATATCGCTATCTGTATTTTTATCCGACTTATTACTTTACGCCAGAGACGAATAAATTCCTGCAAAAAGCCTATAGTGGGATTGCCCAAACGCGGTTTAATACCCAGATTCGCAATCATTTTATTAGTCAGGAGTTGAGCGCAGATTTAAGTCGTCGCCGTTATCAGAGTGTGGATATGTTTCTGATTCAAGACACCCTTGAACCGGGACGCGATCGCACGTTTAAATTAGCCTATCCTGATGATCAACCGATGACATTTTACTTCATGGCAATCCCACCGGGGCGCGATAGTACAGATACGGAGTCGTGGGTAATGCCCAGTTGGTTAGCGTTAGCATTTCCGATGATTCTAGATGTAAAAACGGTGGTGTCTGAGTCTCCAATTCCGCCGTTTACTGATGGCGCGGCGTTTGAAGAGACAGTTTTTCTGGATAGTGCGCCTCCAGCATTTCGGGCTTTAGTGAAACGCGATCGCTTCCGGTTAGATTATATCCTAGAAGGCTGGACAGAAAACGGGTTGCAGCATCCCGCACCGTTGAATAGTCTTACAGCCGCTTACGCAATTCATCTGGATGTTAATGCTAAATCTGGTAAGTCTGGGTATGACCCGAATTGGGGCAGATTAACCGAACTGGCAAAGGATTTTGAAACCAGTCCTCTCTATGTCTTTAGTTATCTCAACCGCTGGGTTCGTAGCCATAGCCAGGATACCGCACCTTTGAATAAAATTCGCCTCTATGCTTATCAGTTTTACCCTTGTTTTGACCCCTACAGTTATTATGATTCGGATCAGGAGGAATTAATCGTGACAGAACAATCGAGTCTCAATCATCCTAAACAGTTGATGGAACTGTATCGCCAATTTTATCGGGCAAATAAGCGCTATAATCCTAAAGCTAATGCAGTGTTAAAACCGATTGATATTGCCGCTGATACGATTCTTAAAGCCGATACAACCGTGTTTCAAGGGGAAGCGTTGGTGATGGCGGTAGCGGCGGAAGTCTTTAAACTCATGGATCGGGTTCACGGGTCAACGGCTGAAGGGCGCTGGGTGATTAGTAATCGGGAAAAAGAACGGCAGGCAATTATCGAATTTGCCCACTACTTTGTGGTGGAAGTATTTGAGAACTCATTTCGGTGCGATCGCGCCCGGTTAGCTGGGCGACAACTGAATTTAATTCGGGATACCTGCGAGTTCTTATATCGCCTGGAAGATGACAAAGAAAATCGTCAGCGCCAGGAGGAATTAACGGAGGATGTAGTTAAGGAGGGTTGAGGTTAATTTATGACCATAAGTATTTTTTTAACGCAGAGGTACGCAGATGTGAACGCAGAGGTACGCAGAGAATTTAACAGGTTCGAGGGAAAAGTTTATCGAGTTGGAGGAATAACCGAAAGATGATCCGTTAAAAAGTACCTTTTTTTCAATTGCCATTTACTACTTAGGAGAAAACTAATGCCATTTCTGAAAACTATCGACACGAATCTATTTCATTCAGAGATTCCCTACAAACCCATGGGAAAATATGTTCATTTTCTCACCCTTCGGATTACTGAATCATATCCTCTGTTTCAAACCGATGGTGAACTGAATAAGGCACGAGTTCGGGCAGGGATTCAAGAGAAGAATACGATTAGTCGCCTCTCCATGTTCAAGCGGAAACAGTCTACTCCAGAACGCTTAGTCGGGCGAGAGTTATTGCGAAACTATGGCTTAATTACGGCGGATGAGTGTGAATATAACGTCAGTTTTGCCATGGATAATCCAGACTGTATTATCTATGGATTTGCCATTGGGGATTCGGGGTCAGAAAAGTCTAAAGTTGTCGTGGATACTGCCTTTTCCATTACTCCCTTTGATGAATCTCACGAAACCTTTACCCTAAATGCACCCTTTGAAAATGGTACGATGACATCGAAAGGAGAAAAGGGGTCTAAACCCGGAGAAGTCACCAGTCGAATTAATCAACAGGATCATATCCGCCCCCAAGTCTTTTTTCCCAGTATTGTCACCCTCAAAGATCCCACAGAAGCCAGCTTTCTGTACGTCTTCAATAATATCCTCCGTACCCGTCATTATGGCGCACAAACCACCCGCACGGGACGAGTCAGAAATGAATTACTGGGGGTAATTTTTGCTGATGGAGAGATTACCAGTAATTTACGCTGGACTCAGGCAATTTATGACCAAATGAAGGCAAAGAATACATTACCCACCCTTGATCCTTTAGATGAAGAGGATGTCATAGATGCGGCAACAAACGCGATTGAACAGTTAATGACTCAAGAATTTATTGTCCACACCGATTATATTAGTGGTGATTTTCAACCGCTGTTGAATGAGGTGAAAACCTTGGTAGGAAGTGAAGCCGGAATGAAAGCAATATTACAGCAAGCCGATGCTGAAGCCAAAGAGTATGCCCAAAAACACATTAGTTCTAAGAAAAAGGCGAAAGCTAAATCAACAAATTAAGCCCGAATAGCTGTAGGGGCGCACCGACGTGCGCCCAACGTGTCAATTATAAAAAACCATGCGGGTAAGCCTCAGGAAAATGTATTCCCACGGTGACAAAATTTCACCCTCATCCCCTAACCCCTTCTCCACCCCCCTCGTTCCCCCCTTTTAGATCCCCCTCCCGTCCCCCTTCAAAAGGGGGAAGCCAGCGGATGCTTCGCTTCTGTTGCACGGGGGAGGACAGAGGATGCTTCGCTTTTGTTGCACGGGAGAAGGGGAACCGAACCGGAACTATACACACCCCCCGATGTTTTTTCTAACCCAACATTGCCCCAATTTCCATAAAACCTATGGCAATCCTTTATCGCTATCAAATTGAATTACACGATAGTCTTTATTTCGCCACTCGTGAAATAGGCAGACTCTATGAAACGGAACCTGTACTTCACAATTATGCCCTCTCTTATGCTTTTGGATTAGTCGATAGTGAACGATATGCCACCACCGTTTCCCCAGAGGCATCTTATCGCTATTTTTGTGCCGAACAGGTTCCCCAGTATCAAGCACAGTTAACTCCGCTGAATCAACAAGGCATTTATGTCACACCCGCCCGAACGATTGAACATACCTCAGTTCTCAATACCTGGAAATATGCCGATAATCGCTATCATGTTGAAATGAAGAAAACCCAGAAAAATATTCCCAGTTTTGGCAGGGCAAAAGAAATTGCGCCAGAAAGTCGATTTGAAGGTTTTGTGATTAGCCAAACCCCTTTAACCTTGCCCAGTTGGATTCGCTTAGGCAAATGGGCAAGTAAGGCACGGCTGGAGATTATGGAAACTCAGGAAAGTCAAGTATCGAGAGAAACGGAATCGTTTATATTTCCCTATCCGCTTAACCCGCTAGATGTCATGTTTTGCCATCGGGTTATTAGTTATGACGTGATCAATATGCCTCCGGTTAGCTTGATTAAAACGGTCACTTTGCAGGGAAAATACTACCGACTTAACCGTCTAAAAATCCCTGCACTGATGCAGTATCGTTTTAGTAAATAACCTAGGTAAGGGTACGGCATTGCCGTCCCCCTACAACTTAATATCCTAATAATTACAGGTAAAACAAATGAACGAGACTGATTACATTCCCATCGCCTCTCTCAACCAATATTCCTACTGTCCCCACCGTTGCTGGCGGATGTTTTGTGCGGGAGAATTTAGCGAGAATTACTATACCATTGATGGCACCAGTTTACACGATCGCGTTCACACTGTCGGTGAGTCTCAACGGGAGGATGTTTGGCAGGTGCGGGCGATTTGGCTGAAGTCTCAACAGTATCACCTAATCGGGAAATCGGATTTAATTGAATCAGAATCCGGTGAACTCTATCCCGTGGAATATAAGCGGGGGCGGAAAGGGGAATGGGATAATGATGAATTGCAGGTGTGCGCCCAGGCGTTGTGTTTGGCAGAAATGACGGGACAAGCGATTAGTCGCGGCTATATTTATTATGCCTATTCCAGCTTGCTTGTAGTCGGCGCTTTAGCGCCGCCAAATAAGAGGACTAAAGTCCTCACTACTAACAAAAAGGACAAATAATATGGGAACCGTTTACATCACTCAAGACGACTCAGCTTGTAGTTGCGCTTTAGCGCCGCCAAATAAGAGGACTAAAGTCCTCACTACTAACAAAAAGGACAAATAATATGGGAACCGTTTACATTACTCAATACGACTCAGCTTGTCGTTGCGCTTTAGCGCCGCTAAATAAGAGGACTAAAGTCCTCACTACTAACAAAAAGGACAAATAATATGGGAACCGTTTACATCACCCAATACGACTCAGCTTGTCGTTGCGCTTTAGCGCCGCCAAATAAGAGGACTAAAGTCCTCACTACTAACAAAAAGGACAAATAATATGGGAACCGTTTACATCACCCAATACGACTCAGCTTGTAGTCGGCGCTTTAGCGCCGCTAAATAAGAGGACTAAAGTCCTCACTACTAAACAAAAAGGACAAAGATTATGGGAACCGTTTACATCACTCAAGACGACTCAGCTTGTAGTTGCGCTTTAGCGCCGCTAAATAAGAGGACTAAAGTCCTCACTACTAACAAAAAGGACAAATAATATGGGAACCGTTTACATTACTCAAGACGACTCATTTATCGGCAAAACTGACGAACGCCTTAGCGTCAAAGCCAACAAACAAAAACTCTTAGATGTCCCCCTAATTAAAGTAGATGGGATAGTCGTATGTGGACGGGCGACGGTATCGCCAGCCGTGGTAACAGAACTCTTAGACCGCAAAATTCCCCTCAGTTTTATTACCGGAACCGGGAAATATCTGGGACGATTGGAACCAGAACTGACCAAAAATATCTTTGTTCGCCAAGCCCAATGGCAAGCGGCTGGAGAATCAGCAGCAGCGCTGCATCTTGTCCGGGGATTTATTCGGGGAAAATTGAAAAATTATCGCACCCTGCTAACCCGAAATCAGCGTAAATATCCGGAACTGACGTTACAAAAAGCAATGAATCGCCTACAACGTGCGATCGCGCCCATTGAGAAAACGAATAAAATTAACTCTCTACGCGGCTTAGAGGGGGCGGGGAGTGCAGCGTATTTTGGTGTTTTTGATCAACTAATGCGCGTCCCTGGATTTAAGTTTACCGCCCGACGCCGTCGTCCCCCAACTGATCCGGTGAATGCAATGCTGAGTTTTGGCTATTCTCTACTGCGTCATGATATCCAGAGTGCGGTGAATATTGTGGGGTTTGATCCCTATTTGGGCTATCTTCATTGTCAACAGTATGGTCGTCCAGGATTAGCCCTAGATTTAATGGAAGAGTTTCGTCCCTTGGTTGTGGATTCAATGATACTCAATGGCATTAATCTGCGAATCCTCACCCCTGAGCAGTTTACCACGGAACCTCTCAGCCAAGCTGTGTTTTTATCCCCGGAAGGACGGCGAGAATTTCTCAAACTTTATGAACAAAAGAAGCAATCAACGTTTAAGCATCCTGTCTTGGGGCGCAAATGTACTTATCAGGAAGCCTTTGAGATACAAGGGCGACTCTTGGCGAAGTATCTGATGGGGGAAATTGAGCAGTATCCGCCGTTAATTGTGAGGTAGAGAGTATGTATGTGGTTGTGTCCTATGATATCCCGGAAGATAAGCGTCGAACGAAAATACACAGTATTCTTAAGTCTTATGGGCAGTGGATGCAGTATAGTTTGTTTGAGTGCAGTTTGACGGATACCCAGTATGCCAAATTGCGATCGCGTCTTTCTAAGGTGATTAAGCCAGACCAGGATAGCATTCGCTTCTATTTCCTCTGTGGCTGTTGTCAAGGGAAGGTTGAACGCATCGGCGGCGAACCCATAAGGGATAATTCGATTTTCTTTGTCTGATGCGACAACCAGTAGGTGTTTTTTTCGGGGAGTCAAAATTTGAGGCTGTATTCCTTATTGAGTCAGGGATACAGCCTTTTTCGCGAATGAGGAGGTTGTCGCAAAAGCTGAAACGCTGATTCAGAAAGGGTTTGAGACTTTTTTGTTCGCGGGGGTTGTCAAAAGTGAGGGCTGAAATGCTATAGTTAGAGGAGGTTGTCGCAATCGAACCTTGAAAATCAAATACAGTAAGCGTTTCAGAGGTCGGCGGTCAAAATCCTCTATAATCCCTATCAGGGATTGAAACGCCCCCGTAATCCTTGAGGTCCCGGCTCACCCGCGTCAAAATCCTCTATAATCCCTATCAGGGATTGAAACAACCTGGACCGAAGGGGGAACCAGGGCAGAAAGGGGTCAAAATCCTCTATAATCCCTATCAGGGATTGAAACACTGCGCGACAACAGTGCCGCCATGTACTCGGCTGGGGTCAAAATCCTCTATAATCCCTATCAGGGATTGAAACCCCAAATAGCTCGTCCGTAATCATCTTACTTGCCATAGTCAAAATCCTCTATAATCCCTATCAGGGATTGAAACCCAATTCTCAACCCTTCTTTGTTCAGGTTAAACTTGTCAAAATCCTCTATAATCCCTATCAGGGATTGAAACCCTTGAGCATCCTGAAGGATGAGGGATACTTTGCGTCAAAATCCTCTATAATCCCTATCAGGGATTGAAACCAAAATTGGCGGCGTCTGCCTCTGTTGCCTTAAGTCAAAATCCTCTATAATCCCTATCAGGGATTGAAACACAAATAAAACTTGCTTTTGTCAAAGGGCGATCGCGTCGAAATCCTCTATAATCCCTATCAGGGATTGAAACCAAGTATTTGTAAACGAAACTCAAACTATTTTAAGTCGAAATCCTCTATAATCCCTATCAGGGATTGAAACGGAAGTACCAACGGGCGGGTTAATGGCATGACTAGTCGAAATCCTCTATAATCCCTATCAGGGATTGAAACGAAAATATCTAGCCATATTTTATTATTTTATAAAGTCAAAATCCTCTATAATCCCTATCAGGGATTCAAACTATGCCCCATAGTCTAATTCTCAACCTGCTTCCCCAATCGCCAATTCCACCACAGTTTCTCAGTGGACGCCATTTACACGCCCTATTTCTCAACCTGGTAAGTTCTGTCGATAGAAACCTAGGCGATTATCTCCACGAAGCCAAATCCGATAAAGCCTTTACCCTGAGTCCCCTACAAATTCAGCATCGGGGTGATTCAGCATCAGCAAACCTCTACTGGCAACACCATAAACCGATTCCCACAGGAACTCCCTGTTGGTGGCGAATTTCCCTACTCGATGATACCTTATTCAGTCAATTAACCCACCTGTGGTTAAATCTGAATCCCGAACAACCCTGGCATTTAGGTCCAGCTAACTTGCAGATTACCAGTATTCTAGGAACACCCCAAAAAGCAATGCCTGGATGTTGGGCAAATGCTCTCAGTTATCAACAATTATACAACCAAGCCTCGACGCGCGATCGCACTCTGAATTTTGCCTTCTCTACCCCCACCGCATTTCGTCAGAGTAAATATGATTGTGCCTTACCCACAAGGGAATTAGTCTTTAACAGTTTAATTAAGCGCTGGAATCAATACAGTGGCATAGAATTCTCGAAAACATTAGTCGATCATGTTTTCCCCAGTTTCTTTGAGATTCACACCGAATTAGTTGCCGATTCTCGCAGTAAATTTATTGGCTGTGTTGGCGCACTCAATTTTCGGATTATGGGAAAACCTGAAGCAGAGGCGATTCAGCAAATTAACGCCTTAGCCGATTTTGCCCTCTATTCTGGCGTCGGGCGGAAAACCACTATGGGAATGGGGATGGTGCGACGGATATCCCAAGGGGGAATGCTAAGATAATCACCAAGCGGAAAACGACACTTTGGTTTTGTTCTACATTGACGAATGACGAATGACGAATGACGAATGACATAAGACTACGAACCCAACGAATCCAATTCCCGGTAATCTGGTAACGTCGTATCAATCGCTATTCCGTCGCGAATCACCACGCGATCGCACTGAGGACGTGATAACAATTCACTGTAACTGCGTCCCTTAAACCAAACCAAATTCGCCGCCAACCCCACACCAATTCGCCCCACATTCCCCAACCCCATCAAATCCGCCGCCGTTTTCGTCACCATCGCCGGAGACTCCCCATACACCCCATCCAAATGGGCAACCCTCACCCCTTGATTAAACACCTCCAACACATCATGATCCCCAAACCCAAAAAACGGATCACGACAATTATCACTCGCCAACGTCACCGGAATCCCAGACTCCAGTAACTCCTGAATCACCGTCACCCCCCGCCAACGCGGTGTTCTCCCCAACTTCCGATCCTGTAAATATAGATTCGATAACGGTAAACTCACCACCCCAATCCCCGCCTCCTTCACCCGCGCCAACGTTTCCGCCACATCTTCCGGCGACTGTACCGCCAAACTACAACAATGTCCACAAACAATTTGTCGCCCAAACTGACACCGCCGCGCCGCCTCCGCCACCTTCCTTAAACAAATCGACTCCGGATCATCCGTCTCATCCGTATGAAAATCCAACGCCAAATCCCGTTCCTGCGCCAACCGAAACACCTGATCCAACTGCGCCTCAATCTCCGGATTCATATACGCCACCCCCCCCAAAACACCCCCCACTTCCGCCACCAAATCCGCCAACTTCACCCCTTCCGGCGTCAAATAATAATCCAGCGACACCAAAGCCACCGCCTGCAACACCAATCGATTCGCCCATTCCTGCTGTAACTGCTGAAACACGCCAAAACTAATCGCCGCCTGTTCGCCAAAAGAATCAATATGAGTGCGAATCGCCTGAGTACCATGGGCGTAACTACACCTCAACCCAAACGCCATGCGGCGATAAACATCCTCAGCTTGCCAATACTGTAAACTATCCTGCTGTACCCTCTCCAACGCCTGATTAAACGTCCCCTCCGGATTCGGCGTGCGTTGCCAAATATGCCCCTTATCCAGATGAGTATGCACATCCACAAACCCCGCCCAAACCTGTCCCCCCTGCACATTCACCACCGCCGCATCACCCATTGGCTGAGAATTCGCCCGCACAATTTGCGCCACCTTCCCCTCAGCCACCTGAATATCCACGAAACACAACCCCTCAGAGGTTTGATTCTCCCAAATCGATTGATCCTGAACCTGTAACATTGAGAGTGGCACACAGGCATTTTTCAGCCAATAACACGGTTCTAGTGGAATCACAGTCGCCAATTTTATCCCTCACATCCGATTAACTCATTCATCTTATGATATCTGATCCTAACGGCTACGAACTCATGGCATCTTACAATCAATGGATGAACCAAAAGTTATATGCGATTTGCGCTCAAATTCCCGATCAGAAACGCAAAGAAAACCTAGGGGCATTCTTTGACTCCATCCACGGCACATTAAATCATTTACTCTATGGAGATTTAGCCTGGATGGGACGGTTTACAGACAAGCCGTTAACCGACGCCAAAATTGGACAAATTATCTATGAAGATTTCTCTCAACTGCGTCAAGCCAGAGAACAACTCGACCAACAAATTATCGATTGGACAAAAACCTTATCTGAGGAATGGTTAAACCAACCCTTTGAATATACCAGTAACGTAGACCGAAAAACTCGGACATTACCCACTTGGGTATTAGTCACTCATCTGTTTAACCATCAAACTCATCACCGGGGACAATTAACTACCCTTTTAACTCAATTAGGATACGATCCTGGTGTCACCGATTTACCCTGGATGCCTCGTTTTTCCGAGTAATCTAAGTAGAATTTGACTTGTCACGCCATCTAGAAAAATCGACATCAAACCTAACCCGAATGTCACTGACTGGTATGCTGGTGGGCAATGCCCACCCTACTGGCTATACTCTGTTGGGTTGAGCGAAGTCGAAACCCAACAGAGTATAGCGCTGAAGCCCTTACTACAAACCAAATCTAATCTAGTTATGGTATTCAAACACCCTATCCTGCTGGGAATTTCCCTCAGTCTCAATGTCCTCTTTATCAGTCTCTTCAGCGTATTAATTGTTCGCAGAGGTGGCATCCCCTACCTAATCAGTAAACTCCCCTTCCATCAACAAGTCGAACAAACCGTAAAAATAGCCCGTCGTCGCAACACCTATCAATCAACCTACCACCAAATGCGAAAACAAATGTTTGAGCAAATACCCAACTCCGAAACCGAAATTATCTTCATTGGTGATAGTCTCACCGATCAAGGCGAATGGGCAGAACTCCTCGGAAACGCCAACATTCGCAATCGTGGCATCTCTGGAGACACCACCGACGGCGTTCTCAATCGCCTCAATGAAATCACCGCATCCCAACCCCAAAAACTCTTCCTAATGATTGGCGCAAATGACTTATGGAATGAAAAGAAACCCGCCAACGAAATCGCCCAAAACTATCGCCTCATCCTAGAGCAAATTCAACGCCAAACCCCAGAAACTCAAGTCTTTATTCAAAGCCTCTTACCCATGAACACCATCGACTATTCCATTACAGTCAACAACTCCGATATTATCGCCGTCAACCGCCACCTACAAGACTTAGCCAGCGAATTTTCCTACACCTACATTTATTTACATCAACACTTTACCAACAACCAGAAACAACTCGACCCAGTATATACCATGGACGGCGTACATTTAAACGGCAAAGGATACCTCAACTGGGCAAAAATTGTTTCCCCCTACGTCAACCAATAACTACCTAAACCGAGAGACACTCCTAAATGAACAAGCCAGCCACCCTCTATTTCTTTTGTGGAAAAATGGCAGCCGGAAAATCAACCTTAGCCAAACAGCTAGCCAATGACCATAATGCCATTCTGCTAGTCGAAGATGACCTACTCTCCCAACTCTATCCCGAAGAAATTATTGATATTCCCAGTTACATTAAATATTCTTGGCGTCTCAAAACTGCCATTTCTGAACACATCTGCAATCTTCTCTTAAACGGTATCTCAGTTGTTCTAGATTTTCCCGCCAATACCCAAAATCAACGTCAGTGGTTTCGTCAGCTAATTGAGAAAACTAGCGTGAATCATGAGCTTCATTTCATCGATGCAACCAACAATCTGTGTAAACAACAGCTAAAGAAACGCAGCCAGGATAAACCAGATGGAGCCGCATTTACCAGCGATGCAGAATTTGAGGCGATAACAAAATATTTTCAGCCTCCAAAAGATACAGAACGATTCAATATCATCAGGTATGAACGTAGCTAATTATTACATCCAGTCGATTGAAATGCTGAAGCAGATCCGTTGCTTCAAAACCCTATTTGATATTAGTGCGATCGCGGCTCCTGTAAACACAATCCACGGGGATTGAGATTCTGCACTGATCAGCAGGGTAGCCAGTTGGGTTTTATCGCCAATCTCAGCTAGAAAAATGGTTAGGAAGGTTGAGCTAAAGATACCCCATATCCCCCGTTGGCGCTTGACGATGGGACGCAAACTGGTAGGAGTGGGGGAAATTGGTAACTCAGACGGATCAGAGACATCTTTGGGGGCTGGATTCATCGAGGAAAAAGGTGCTGTCAGGACAAAACCGACGATGGGCAAGGAAGATAGTTTCACAGGGAGTTCCCAGTTTACGTCGCTCTTTTTTCATATTCTATTCATCTTTGCAGAACTTTACAAATACAAAATGGATGCTGAAAACGGATTGGGTTGCCGAGACGTGGCGTGATCTGAGGTTTTCGAGAACTTGCTTACATTTCTTAACCCAGCCTCTCCCAGCTAAAGTGGCATGGTCTCATGGACGACTGTAACGTGTAAAGATTTTTGCCTAAGCTGATCGCCACCATTTTTTTAGGGCTTATTCTGAACATGGGGGATTAGTGAGTGTAAGCAATGCCTCAGTTTCTGATTCATTTGACATTACTTCCCCTGTTCTATGGGTGACAAAAGTTGGCGTTGAGACACCACTCAATCAACCTCTGAGGAAGTTCTCACCTATTCCCAGGCGTTGAGGAACATCGCTACCCGAAGCGAACCATGTTAAAACCAACACAAATATTACAGGGACGTTACCAACTACGACAGCAGTTAGCCAATAATGCAGGTCGTCAAACTTGGCTAGCCCAAGATTTGAACTCATCGCCCCCGGAACCCGTCATCGTCAAA
>NZ_JAVJQN010000001.1:0-5838 GCF_040218245.1 Coleofasciculus sp. E1-EBD-02
TTGGTGAGATAGGGCGGGTTTTGCTGTTCGGTTATTGGTGAGATAGGGCGGGTTTTGCTGTTCCGTTATTGGTGAGATAGCTGAGTTTAATTCCTAAACCCGCCCCTACAATGGATAAACCTGCCCCTACAATGGATAAACCTGCCCCTACAATGGATAAACCCGCCCCTACAATTCCTAAATCCGCCCCTACAATGGATAAACCCGCCCCTACAATTCCTAAACCCGCCCCTACAATTCCTAAACCTGCCCCTACAATTAAATTATAACTACAATTTAATTATGATTTATGATGACCAATTTAGACGTTCGCCAACTTGGAATTAACCTCAATCATTGGTATGTTGTCGCCCGTAGCAATGAGGTGAAATTGCAACCTCTCGGCGTAACCCTTTGGCATCGAAATATTGTTCTTTTTCGCGATAGTACGGGTGAAATTCAGGCTTTAGAAAACCGTTGTCCTCATCGCCAGGTGCAATTGAGTCATGGTCAAGTTAAGGGGGATTTGTTGGAGTGCGCTTATCACGGATGGCAGTTTAAGACAACGGGAAATTGTGTTTTTGTTCCCTATTTAGCCGAAAATCAAAAATTGCCGAATTGTACAATTCGGGCTTATCCGGTGCGGGAAAAGGATGGGTTTATTTGGCTGTTTCCAGGGGAGGGGGATAGGAACATTCGACAACCGATGGGACTCCCGGAGTGGGATCATCTGAATTATATTGCTACGGTTTCTCGGATTGACTGTAATGCCCATTTTTCGTTCTTAATTGAGAATTTGATGGATATGTATCATGGGCATTTGCATCAGGATTTGCAAGCGTGGGCTGATCCGGTTTTGGTGGATATTGATGAGGATGAGTATCGGGTAGATGCTCATTATCAGGCGAAGAGTTATTATAAGATTGACAAGATTTGGTCGATTTCTCAGTTGTTTTTTCCGGCGCTGCGGCGTTTGCATCCGGAACCGTTGGATGTGAGTTATGTTTATCCCCATTGGGTGTCGAGTTTGGGGGAGGATTTTAGGATTTATTGTTTATTGTGTCCGATAAATTTACGGCAGACTCGCGCCTATTTGGTTCATTTTACGTCGCTGAATGCGTTTTGGCGGTTGCATAAGTTACCCGTTTGGTTTCGGCGGTGGATTAAGGATAGTTTATTTTGTTCGGCGCAGGGGTTGTTGGATGGGTTGGTGCGTCAGGATGTGCAGATGATTGAGGAGGAACAGTTGGCGTATTTGGCGCATCCGCAAGGGAGGGGGTATGAGTTGAATCGGGCGTTGGTGAGTGTGCAACGGTTGATGGATAAGCAGGGTGATTTGTAGGTTTGATTATATTACAAGTTAATCTGCTCGCTGTTACGATGATGGGCTAAAGCCCAAACTACGAACTACGAACGAACAATGAACTGCATATGTTCGATCCGTTGAGAAATACTGATCAGGAAATAGCCAATAGATAACCTGAAGGAGTAAAAAAATGATCCAACAATGGAGTATTTTAGGAATAAGCGCGATCGCGACGGCTTTGATGGTCATTACACCCTCTAGAGCTGAACTTATTGATGAGGTTGGACAAACTGTTACCAGATCTGTCATTGAGGGTACATTCAATGATCAGGACGAGCCTGCTGTGGCTCAGGATTATCAGAGTTTTTTTGAAGAAAGTCCCAAAGAACTCGTTGATGAAGTTTGGCAAATTCTTGATAGACAGTATGTTGATGGTACATTTAATGGTCAGGACTGGCAGGCTGTACGTCAGGACTATCTGAATCGTTCCTATGAGTCTCAGGCAGAAGCGTATAATGCGATTCGGGAGATGTTGGAACTGTTGGATGATCCTTTTACTTGGTTTATGTCTCCCGAAGAATTTAAATCAATGCAGATTGACTCCAATGGTGACTCGGTTGGAGTCGGACTTCTGTTGAAACAAGATCACACGACCCAAGAATTT
Source organism: Coleofasciculus sp. E1-EBD-02 (assembly GCF_040218245.1). Taxonomy (NCBI): domain Bacteria; kingdom Bacillati; phylum Cyanobacteriota; class Cyanophyceae; order Coleofasciculales; family Coleofasciculaceae; genus Coleofasciculus; species Coleofasciculus sp. E1-EBD-02. Next base: position 1,950 of record NZ_JAVJQN010000001.1, read on the forward strand.
ATTCTTGTTCATCCTATTGAAGCGACTCCAGCATACGACGCTGGAATTTTGCCAGGAGATGTATTGGTAAAAATTGATCGTGAGAACACTCAAGGAATGAGTCTGAGAGAGGTTAATCACCTTCTTCAGGGTCGAGTTGGCACAAGTGTTATCCTCACAGTACGGCGGGATCAAAGGGAACTGGAGTTTGAAGTTACTCGGGAACCAATTGAAATTCATCCAGTACGCTACACTTATCGGAATACGCCAACTGGTGGGATTGGTTATATTCGCCTAAATCAGTTTAGCAGGATCGCAGCCCAGGAAATGCGAGAGGCTATTAATGATTTAGAAACACAGCAGGTTAATGGCTATATCTTAGATTTGCGCTCTAACCCGGGCGGATTAATCAACTCCTGTATTGAAATTGCCCGTATGTGGTTAGATAAAGGCAAGATTGTTTCTACCGTGAGTCGTCGGGGTAATTCAAATGAAAACATGGCAAAGAATCAAGCTTTGACCGATAAACCGTTAGTTGTTCTTGTCAATGAAGGATCAGCCGCCGCCAGCGAAATCTTAGCCGCCGCCTTGCAAGATAACCAGCGAGGGGTTTTGGTGGGAACTTCAACAGCGGGTTACAATTCGGTTCAGTCAGTGCGAGTACTTTCAGATGGTTCAGGTTTAGCGGTAACTTTGGCGAAGTACCTTACTCCGAATGGGCGAGATATTTCTCAGGTAGGAGTTACGCCGGATCAGGTGGTTAGTCTTACGACAGCGCAACAGACAGTGATGATTCGAGAAGGTTCGGCTGCGACAATGAGTGATCCGCAGTATGTTCAAGCGGTGGAAATGTTGACGCAGTTGATACAGAATTAGCGTTGATTTATATTTTGTTTGATATGAATATGGGCGGGTTTGACTGTTATCGTTTCTTTTTTCACCTGAATGTGACGAAGCCCGCCTTTTCCACTGTTTTCTGTGGGGAGGTTTGATTATTTTACAAGTTAATCTGCTCAGCGTTGCGTTGATAGGCTAAAGCCCAAACTACGAACGACGAACTACAAATCTAAGGGTAGGGTGACGGTGAAGGTGGTGCCGATGCCGACTTCACTGTGGACGTTGATGGTTCCGCCGTGGAGTTCGATTGCTTTTTGGACGATGGATAAGCCGAGTCCGGTTCCGGGTAGGTTGCTGACGTTTTTTGCCCGGTGGAAGGGGTCAAAGAGTCGGGGGATGTCTTCTCTTGGTATGCCGATTCCTTGATCTTGGATCTGAAAGCATACTGTATGGTCTGGATGGGTTAGGGTTAGGGTTATGGTGCTGTTTGGTTGGGAATAGTTGATGGCGTTGGATAAGAGATTGCCGAGTATTTGATAGAGGAGTTTTTCGTCGAGACAAACGCTGTGGTTGGTTCCGGGGGCGTTGAGTTGTAGGGTTTTGCTGCTACCGGCGATGATTTGATAGTCTTCGATGATGGCTTCGCAGAATTGTTCTAAGTCCAGTAATGTGGGGTTGAGTTCGAGTTTGTCGGCGCTGGCTTTGCTGAAGACGAGAACGTCATCGAGTATTTTGGTAATCCGCCGCACGGCTTTATCGGTTCGTTGGAGTAATTGATTGCATTTGTCTTCGCTTAAGCCGTCGTGAGAACGGGCGAGGAGTTGGGCGGAGACGTAAATCATGTTTAGGGGGGTGCGGAATTCGTGGGAGACGGTTTGGATGAAGCGGGATTTGAGTTCGCTGAATTCTTTTTCGGCTTCTAGTTGTTGGCGTAGGCTTTCGACTTGATGGCGATAGGTCATGTCCCGAATTAACCAGCGCAATCCCACGATTTCTGATTGGGGGTTGAGGATGGCTGAGATGGAAATCTCCACCGGGAATGGTTCACTCTGGCGCGGTTTCATGGATATTTCCCAGTCTCGGTACAGTAGGGTGGTGGGAAAGTCGGGGGAGGAGAGGTGGGTGAGTTGGTTGAGTTGACTGAGAAAGGTGCGTTTGCTTGTATCGGCAATAAACACAGCTAGTGGTTTGCCGATTAGACGCCGTTGTTCTATATTCAGTAGGGTGGCGGCGGCTTGGTTGGCGTCTTGGATTATACCGGATGCGTCGGTGATGAAATAGCCGTCGGGGGCGAATTCAAAGAGTTCTTGATACTTTCGGCGTTCGTCTTCTGTGGCTTGATGCGCTGCTGCGAGTTCCTCATTCCGTTCGTGGATTTCTTCGACAGCGACTTGTAGTTCTTCGAGGGTGGTGGATAGTTCGGTAACGGTTTCGGCTAGCTTAATTGAGCATTCATCGGCTGACATACTAGCCTCAGTTTCTGTCTGGGCTAGGCGTTCTTTGGCGTTTTGAATATGATCGTTAATCGCTTCGGTTAAGGTGTCGGAGGATATATTTAGTTTTTTTTTGCGGATTGGTTATTATTCATGGTTATCTAGGTAGAGGGAACAGGGAACAGGGAACAGGGAACAGGGAATAGGGAATAGGGAACAGGGAACAGGGAATTTTGGGGGCGACAGGTTGATGATTTGGTTAAACAACAAATTCGCGGGTATCCCCGTCCTCCACGAAGTAGGACGGGGAGGGATAGCGGGTAGTGCGAGGGGTTCAATACCCCGAATACTACCAATCATCTCATCAAGCCACGCATAAGCCATTAGATCTGCGAATTAATTCCATTTTCTTGGGTGAAAATAAACCAATCCGCTTCCATTGCCAATCGTAGACGGCAAACACTTTCGCCTTGGGAGAGTATCCCCCAACATAGCCAACGTAACTAACCCCTGATTTTGTAGCTTTAACCAAATCGGCAGCACGAAAACCCTCAACTGTTCCGTGGATACCTTTTGGTTTTCTAACCCCCGACTTGTCCGGCACTTCAAAGTGCAGTTGGCGACGGAAAAAGCCATACTCTTTCCCCCGCTTCACCGCACCAGGGCGAGTAATGATTTTGAAAGGGGAGGGGGTTACGTTGACACTGCCCTTGTGGGTATAACCGTGGGAGTTAGAGCCAGTAAACGGAACATATTTAATGAAATACCCACAAGCTAACGCCACTCCGTCAACCGCATGGGTTTCCGGCTTGGCTATGGATTTATTGGTCTTATCCTTCTCTAACCCAAATTGGGTTCGGAGTTGAGATGTACCATTTCCGTCCTTTTGCCAACCGTGCCGGACGTAGACGGAGGCGATTTTTTCCATTTGGGATATTGCCCAATTTTGACCCGTCATCACCGGGGAGAACCCTTTCCCAGACTTAGCGCGTTTTCGTTTGGTTTGGTCTATGTCGGCTTTAAGGAGCTCATAACCAATTGCCGTCACCGGGAAAATTTTCGCTAGCTCTTTGACTACCCTTAACTCCAGTTGCCGTGAGGCTTTAATGGATGGGGGTAGAGACGCGCCATGGCGCGTCTCTACTTGTTTGCGATTGTCGAACCTGCATTGCCGATGGTTACGTTGCTTGAATGGAACGTCTCGGTTGATTCTTCTACCCCGTCGCCCCCGTCGTAACATGGCGCGGGTTTCCATTCGTTTTTTGACCCGCCCAAACGGGAGAATAAGGTGTAGTTGTAGCAGGGTACATTTAGCCGACTGGACACCGACACCGGAATAAGACTTACCCGGATCGACTCCAACAGCGATTGGTTGCACTTCCTCAGCCGATGGTTGTGTGGTTAGCTGGACATAGTAGACGCCCAGGTCTGACCACCTCCCCACTGCTTTCCCTTCCTTGACCCACCGTCTAGCCCTGGAGGGCTTGGTGGGCATCAGCGGTTTTCCTTCTTTGCTGATTACTGGAACACGATTCATAGATATAATCCACTCGTGTAATGTTTACGTCTCTTAAGGCATTGGTAAGGGTGTGTCCTGGAATTAGAGGGTGTTCAGAGATTCCTGAACCTACATTTAAACC
>NZ_JAVJQN010000019.1:0-33388 GCF_040218245.1 Coleofasciculus sp. E1-EBD-02
CAATCCAGCTTACACGAGTTTGATTGGATTGGTTAAATATAGTCGGATGTATGGACTATCATCTGATGTGGCAGCTGCCCTAGCAATTGCCAGAAGAGGCATGAATAAGAGTGAGAGATTGCCGCGCTCTGTGTCCGCCTATCTCGGAGTGAATCCGAGAAAGCACGTATGGAGTGCTCTATATCAATTTAATAATTTTATTGGTCGATGCCCTGTAGTCAATCGTAGACACGATTATTACAGTGTCTCTAACTGGGAACCGTTGGTTAAGGCTGATATCGAGCAACAACGCCGGGTATCAGCCAAGCTTTTGCGTTAACGGTTATCGACCAAAAGTTACACCGTGGACTTATACCAAGGCAGAATTACTTACGGGTAGGTTTGTCTAGGTTTTTAGAAGCGGTAAGATTTCAGGATTAGGCGCTGATTTGCTGTGGCTTCTGGGGTGACGTCAAATACAATTTGATAACTAGCTGTGGGGTTATTGGCTTGAAAGATACGCAGGTAGGCTTCGGCATCACTGCGACGGCGACAGCGCAGGATAATCGCGTTTTGCAGTTTGGGAAGGCGATGAACGATGCACCAGGGTTTGAGTTGATCCTTATAACTCATGAGATTTTCCTCGTTGTGGGTTGTTTGGCTAAAGCCGTGTGAATCAGAGTCAAGAGAGTTTGGCGGTGAGGTTCGTTGGTTTGGGGGTGGAGTATCCAGGTGCTGACAGGGGCAGGCTGATAGGTCAGCAGATAGCACTCCTGGGGTTTTCTGCCAGTTCCGCGCTGATTGAGAATTGTCCAAGCGGCTTGTTTGGGTCGCTTGCGGGTGGTGTAGCCCTGTTGTTGGAGGGCGGATTTTATGGCAGCAGTATCTGTGGCGACGCGATGAGCTTCCGTCGCTGGGGATTTTTTCATGGATATTTGGTTAAGATGAGACACTGAAAAGGAAAGACCAGTCAGCCACGCCGTATCTTGACGGAGCTGTTTAAGTTGTCTGGTCTTTGATGTTGTGTTGAAATTGGGAGGGCAATTAACGAGCTGTAAAGCAGCTTTGCAATTACCTAACCTTTAGTTATGCCATCCCTAATATAAGCTGCTTATAGTCAAGATGTCAAGCAGCTTATATAAGGGAATTATATTTAAGCTGAAATGACCGAAAAACAAGAGGTAGAGCAGGAATCCCCCCTAAAAAGCCGCAGAGATCAGTTGGGTTTGACTCAAAGGGATGTGGCTGTAGCTGTCAATGTATCTGTGCAAACTGTAAGTAACTGGGAAACGGGACGGTACAGGGAAGCCAAGCTGACCTTGCCGCAAGTAAAAGCACTTTGTCGAGTATTGCAGTGGACGATTGATGATTTGCCTGATGACTTAGCACCACCGCGATCGCAATCTGCTGATAATGTCTGAGTATATTGCTTGCCACAATATACTCTAAAGTATAATGCCTGAAAAAAATGCTCGACTCACACTAACGAAATTGCGGCAAAGAGCTGGCTTAACTCAGCAAGAACTTGCCAGTGCCATCGGAGTGACGCAAAAGACAATCTCCATTTGGGAAAAAGGTTCGGTTGAGCCTAAGCTGACGTTTGAGCAAACGAAGCTGTTGATGGAGGTGTTGAACTGCACCCTTGATGAGCTAATAGCCGCCATAAAGCACAGCACCTAGAGTCTAGAGCCTGGGAGTGATTGAAAGCTGAAACAGAAGACATAACAGAGTGAGCGACCACTGGTCACTGGTAAAGTATTGGTAGAATGACGATTCTATAAGACACTGAGAAATGGACAGGCATCTGGGAAGCTCTGGAGACAAAAGCTCCAGACTTTGGCTTTTAGATCGCCTGCTTATTTATCCCACACTTCTTATCCAAGCATACTTGGAATATTTTTGTCAAGCCTGCTTGGATAATATTGTTTGGACAACATGAAGGAAGAACGACAGCAAGATCGAGAGTCACGCTTAAGAAAACGGCGAGAGGAACTAGGCTTAACTCAAAGAGACATTGCCCTAGCTCTAGGAAAGACGGATCAAACCATTAGCAACTGGGAGACAGGCATATATGAGCCAAAGATGACTCCCCGTGAAGTTAAAGCCCTTTGTCGGCTGCTGAAATGGAGTTTGGAGGATATGCCAGACGAGTTTGGTATACCTAAATCTCAATCGGCGGATAATGAGTGATCTCAACGAAGGGAAATCTGAATTAAGGCTTCTCAGAGAAGCGGCTAAACTGACTCGCTCTGAGCTAGGAAGGCGCATCGGAGTTTCTGAACGCCAAATTTACAGCCCTGAACTAAAAGTACTCTAAGAGAAGCCGCTCCGCGTCTACGGGCTAAAAGCTTAAACCCGTTAAAACGGGTTGAAAGACTTACCTAGTAAGCTCAATTCTTACTTGAGCTTTGACGCGGACATTTATTTGCTGGCGTCCAAGTTGGCGACATTCTGCTTAAGGAGCGTGCCATTCAGTTTATAGACAATGGCATTAACCCGACTATCCGTCACAATGAAAGCTAGAATCGCATTCAACAGCTAACTCGCCATGCAAATTACCCAATGTCTCCATACAGCTATTCTCGTCTCTAACCTGGAGAGAGCCGAACACTTTTATGGCAACATCTTAGGGTTACCGAAAGTCGAGCGATCGCTAAAATATCCAGGTGTCTGGTATCAGATTGGCGATGTTCAACTCCACCTCATCGTTGACACCACGCTCTCAACTCAACTGCAAAACTCAGAAAAATGGGGGCGCAATCCTCACGTCGCCTTCTCGATTGCTAACTTAGATGACACCAAAACCAAGCTATTGGAACATAACTGCCCGATCCAAATGAGCGCGTCGGGTCGTGCGGCTTTGTTCACCCAAGACCCCGATGGTAACATTATTGAACTGAGTCAAGTTTAGTCATTTGTCCTTTGTCATTCGTCATTATTCAAAACCAGGTTCCCTTGAGAAGGATCGGTCAGGGCGGGTTTAGTTAAGTTAGTCGTTGAGCCAGAGCGTTATCGGTGAAACCCGCCCCTACAAGCCATGTCCGAAAAGCGTTGCGAAGGGTCAAAAATGCGAATTGTTGCCTACCTCTACACTGATCCCCTCTTAGAATCTCCTCCAGATCCAGTTATCTGGGGGTGGGAGGTGGATTACGTCTATCAAGATTTGGGTGGGCGTCAACAGTGGCGACAACTCATTGCTGACTGTCAAACTGAACCGACTGATTATCTGCTGATCCGCCGTTTAGAGGAACTCGGCGACTCTATTACCCAAGTGAGCGATCGCCTCACTCAAATCCAAGCCCTAGGCGTCATTGTTATGGCAACCGAACAATCCTACTGTTCCCATGACACCAACTGCCAAACCAACTTACTCCAACTCCTCAGTGAAGTCCAGCAAGAAGCCAGTTCTCGCCGCCTGCGCCAAGGACATGCCCGTAATCGCCTCAATGCCTTACCTCCACCGGGAAAAGCCCCCTACGGCTACCGACGGGGCAAAGACCGCTATATTCTGGATCGCAGTACCGCCCCGTTAGTCAAGGATTTTTTTGACCAATTTCTGCTGTACGGCTCATTACGCGGTGCGGTGCGGTATCTGGAAAAAAAGTATAGTAAAAAAATCTCTGTGGCAACGGGTAAGCGTTGGTTAACCAGCCCCGTCTATCGGGGTGATCTCGCCTATCGCGACGGAGAAGTGATCTGTGACACCCATAGCCCGATTCTCAACCGCGAAGAAGCCGCCCAAATTGACCGTTTGCTGCGTCGCAACCGTCGCCTCCCGTCTCGAACTGCCAGCGCCCCGCGTTCCTTAGCGGGTTTAGTCGTCTGTGGTGACTGTCAATCTCAGATGAGTGTTACCAGTGTCACTCGCCCCCGCCAAACCTGGAAATATCTTTACCTGCGTCCGGTTAACTGTCCCAAGCGCCCTAAATGTCGTGCGATTCCCTACCAGCAGGTTTTAGACTCCACAATTCAAACCATTTGTCAAGAGTTACCCCGTGCCGTAGCCGGGATAAACCTGCCCAACTTGGATGAGGTCAAGCAATCTCTGAAGAGCAAAATTGCTGAGCAAAAAGGGGTATTAGACCAGCTTAACCACTTAACCGCCACAGGTGTTCTGGATACTGAAACCGCCCAGCTTCGCGCCTATAAGCTTCGCACCGAACAGTCTCAACTCCTTTCCCAGCTTGCTTCCCTACCCCCTGTGAATTTAGGCGCGATCGCACAAACCGTATCCATTCCCCAATTCTGGTCAGATTTATCGGAATCTGAGCGCCGATTTTACTTTCGAGAATTTATTCGACAAGTCCAACTCATTCGCCAGGGTAAAGAGTGGCGGCTTCAACTGATTTTTATCTTCTAAGTACCTGGACATAAATTCTGTCCGCTGTGCTAAGAAATATTAACTAGCATCAAATCCTTACTGTTCCCCGTTCCCTGTTCCCTGTTCCCTTGTCCTAATGCTCAACTTGAATTGTGTCCGACTACTTAGTTGACACGGTATCATACAGGAGTCCGAATAGAGTATGATATCTAGTTTGGGTGCATATCGTGACTCATGTAAGTTATCCTGATTATTCTATTCATACTAGGTAAATCGAGGATAATCCCATCCCAACCAGGTGCAACTGCCTCAAACCACTGATGAATTAGAACGTTAGCGAGAGGCTAAGACCTGGGAATTTTTATGGATGCTGCTGAATTGCTAAAGGGTTATGCTGCCGGAGAGCGAGATTTTGAGGGAGTTGAACTCCGGGGAGCCTATCTGACTGAAGCAATTCTCAATGGGGCGAATCTGAGGCGCAGCGATTTGAGTGGTGCTAATCTCAGTGGCGCTAGTTTAAAAGGATCAAACCTGAGCGAAGCCAATCTGAGTCAAGCCAACTTAAGCGTCGCTAATTTAAGCAAAGCTGAACTCAACGATGCCAATTTAACGGCGGCTGAGTTAGTCAGAGCCACGTTGATTGAATGTAACTTAAAACGTGCGAATTTGACAGAAGCGCATCTGCGGGAAGCTAGCTTGATGTTTGCCAATCTTGCTCAAGCCTGTCTTTATCAAGCGGATTTACACGGTGCGATGCTGCACCAAGCTATTTTACATTGGGCAAGCTTAAAGAATGCAGATTTAATTGGGGCAATCCTACAAGGGGCTGATATGAGAGGCGCTGATCTCTCTCAAGCCTGTTTAATTCGCGCTGATGTCTCCAAGGCAATTTTGATGGTTGCTGATCTGCGCGGGGCAATTGTCATGGGGGCTAATTTTAAAGCTGCCGTACTCACAGGCGCGGTTTTGCCAGATGGAAAAATGCATCAGTAAGCAGGTGGACACAATAAAAGTTAACGGTGGAGAACTCGCTTCGCGAGAAGCAAGCTACGTCATTTGTCATTCGTCCTTTTTAAGCCGTTGTAGCTTGGCAAGGTTAAAACGTTGGTCATATCATGTCCGGTCAAACACCCCTAATAAAAACGCCTAAAACCTTTGTTGCTACAGTATTGCAATTATGGGTAATCGTTAGGACATGATATGACTTTAGAGTTTGTAGTAAGCGCTAAAGCGCTTCTGGCACGCTTCGTGCCTACTACGAACCCAACCTAAGTCAGTGACATTCATCTTAAGTGGTAAAAACGATTTGTCCATTCTGAATCGCGACTAACTGCATTTTCAATGGTCCGGCTGTAGAGGTTTGGTCTTGGGCGATCGCTCTCACCGCCAGAGGTTGCTCAGATTCGGCTAACTGTTCTATAAAGCGAATCAGGGTAGACGGATCACCATCGGCAACTTGAATCGGACCGAGAACTCCAGCGCGACGGGCGCGAAATTGAGAGGCGGCGAGTAACTGGTCAATGCGCTGTTGTACTGCCTTATTTGTCAAGGTTGAAGCATCAATAGAAACAGCAGCTAACACCTCCCCCGGTTCAAACACCATTTGATTGAGCGCTGCATCAGCAAAGGCTTGAATCGGCTTTTCCCCAACCACATAGTTTCCGGCGGAGAGAATTCGCACCACATAGTCTTCACCATCTTGAATTTGCTCGATTAACTGTTCGGCTTGGGCTTTTGTAATTTGAATCAGGGGTTCCTTCAGTTCCTCAGATCCGGGCAAAATAATTTCTGTGGCGGTTCGATTGGCTTCCCGCAGGAGTTGATTAACCGCCTCAGATGCGGCTGACGGTTCAACAATACGCACCACGCCAAATGCCAGCACTTGACCGCGTAAAATTGCCACATTACCCTGACGCAGGGCTTGATAGTTCTGATAATACTGCTCCAGAATATCGACTTGCCGTTCTAAAAATGCCAGTTGTTGTTCTTGCTCTTGTAGTTGTTGGTTGCGTTGGGCGATGAGGAGTTCCCGTTGGGCAAGTTCCTCTTCCAGTTGAGCCAAGCGAACTTCCCGTTGAGCGATCGCCTCTTGGAGTTCGGCTTGCAGTTCTTGAAGACGGGCTTCCCGTTGGGCGATCGCCTCCTGAAGACGAGCTTCCCGCTCAGCCATGGTTTCAATCACGTTATCTTTTTGGGCAAGTTCCTGCTCTTTTTCCCTCAGTTGCTGATTTCTTTGCTCAAGTTGCTGATTTCTCTGCTCAAGTTGCTGGTTTTTTAGCGCCAGTTGCTGGCTGGTTTCCTCCAGTTCCTGATCCCGTTGAGCCACTAACTCTTTAAGCTGGCTAATGTCTGCATTAAGTTGATTTCGTTGCTCAATTAACTGCTCACGTTCAGCCAAGAGTGACTGAATTTCTGAACGTAGATTACTTGCCTGTTTTGAGATATCTCGCAGTTGAGCTTGAGCCTTCTGGAAATTGCTGTTCAGTTCATCCAGACGTTGTTGCACTTTGGCTTGCTCGGCTCTAGTTTTAGCCAGTTCGCCCTCTACTTGTTGTTTCTGGGCATTAACAACTTCCACATCCCGACGCGCATGTCTAAGTTGTCGCAGAATGTTATCCAGTTGAAACACCCCTTCCCGCAGGGATTCACTCAGACCGAAGAGAATACCCAAAGTTGAGGCAGAAATCAAACATCCCGTCATAATCGTCACCACCGTCGCCGTTTTACGAGGACGTAAGTTAAATAAACTCAGCCGCGCCTTGCCGACTTTCGTACCAATGCGATCGCCTAAAGTTGCGAGGACTCCTCCCAACAGTAATATTGCCACGATCAGGATGTAAGCGCTGGTCATCACGGTGCTACGTCTGTCCAGATACAGCCTATCTTATGGCTGAGGCGGATTATATATTTTTTAGGGTTCATGGTTCATTGTTCATTGTTCATTAGGATTGGGGAAATTCTTCCTCATCTCCTCTACCCCCTGCACCCCCGCACCTCTGCACCCCTGCTCCCCTGCATCTTTGCTCAAATTGTGCATAAGATCTCAGTCTTGAGAGATAGATGCCATTGAAAGCGATATATCAAGGATATCTACCATGCAACTCAAGCACATTGGACTGACAGCCGTTGTTACTCTCTTAGCAAGTGTCTCCACCTCAACCTCTGCCCTAGCGACTCTACGGTACAGTCCAGAGGGTACACCAAATCCTTATATGCTGGAACTGGAAAATCCTCAGATTGCTCAAACTCCGTCTAGAGAGTTGGTCAACTGGCTCAATAAAGGAATGTCTTTAATCCAAGCCGGAAACTATGCTGAAGCCGTTAAAGCTTATGACCAAGCGATTGAAATCAATGGGGAAAGTGCTGAGGCTTGGATGGGTCGCGGGTTTGCTCTATATGGCTTGGAGAAGTATCCAGAAGCCGTTACAGCGTTCAATCAAGCGACGGAACTCGATCCTAGTTTAGTTGGGGCTTGGGTCGGCTTAGGTATGGCTTTGGATGATACAGGCAAACCTGAAAATGCCCTCGCTGCTTATGATCAAGCCTTGAAAGTAAATCCTAACAGTGATTGGGCTTGGTTCCATCGGGGAATTACCCTGGGACGGCTAGAACGTGATCAAGAGGCATTAGAGGCTTATGATCAAGCTGTTCGCATCGATCCAGACTACGAACGGGCGTGGTTCAATCGCGGTTATATCCTGGTTGAATTAGAACGTTATCCAGAAGCAGAAACGTCATTTGCCGAAGTCGTCCGCATTAATCCAAATAGTGAGCCAGGTTGGTTCATGCGCGGTCTGGCGTTGCTTGAAATGGAGCAAAATAATACCGCTCTCAAAGCTTTTGAACGGGTGTTATTAATTAATCCAGAGAATGCTAATGCTTGGTATAACAAGGGCATTATTCTCGAAAACTTAGACGGGGATGATTGGGAAATTTTTGCCACTTATGACCGAGTAGTACAACTGATGCCAGATGATGTGGGTGGCTGGTTTAAGCGAGGGAATGCTTTACTGCGTTTAGATCGTTACGCAGACGCCTTGAACTCTTATGATCGGATGTTAGAACTTGAGCCTGATAGTGAGGTGGGCTGGTATAACCGGGGAATCGCCCTCGCCCTGCTGGAACGGTATCATGACGCGATCGCATCCTTTGATGAAGCCCTACGTATTAACCCAAACAATACAGAGGCGAAGGAACATCGCGACAAATTGCAGGAACTGGTACAGCAGCAACCCCAAGACGCGATCGGATAATCAATTGCTAACAACAGATACAGGGGCATTTGTCATTTGTCATTTGCCCTTTGTTTTTTGTCCTTTGTCTAATAGCCTTTATATTATGCCAGACTGTGTAATAAATTTATTATACCTGTAGTTATTTTGCAAGCCTCATTAACCTTTTTACTTTCTACCAAGTGAGTGCTTCTGGCGCTAACTCAAATAACTTTTTCAACTCTGGGAGCAACTGTTGCTGACGCTGCATTTCTTTCCAAATTGTGGGATGTTGCATTCTTTGTAATGCTGTAATCATAGGATTGAGTTGCTCTGAAGGGGTGTCTGTTTCCTTTTTCTTAATATATTCACCCAATCTTGCCCGATAGTTGTAGAACGCTTCTTTTCTAGCTTCGACTAGATAGTCTCGGTCATTTAAGCGTAATACATCAATCGTATAGTCTGCTCGTTGATAACCTTTTGAATCTAGAGAATATCTAGGCAAAAAATAGAACGTATCAATTAAGTCAATTTCCAGAAAATCCATCGGATCTTCCTTTCGCGGATCGATAAGGACTGGCTCTCCCTGTTCTGGCTCCACTACCGGAGCGCCCCGTCTTCGCGCAATTTCCCTCAGTTGACCCGTTTTATCCGAAAAAACAGCGTACTTATTATTTTTGCCGCCATTACATTGACCGCAAGCATATAAATAATTTTCCCACGGTTGCGGCTTGGCAAATTAGAGGACTATGGGTTGTGACAATAAATTGAAGATTGGGAAAATGTTCTCGAAACCAAATCCCGATTCGCCGTTGCCAGGTAGGATGAAGGTGAGCATCAATTTCATCGATGAGGACAACACCAGGAGGAATAATTTTTGTTTTGTCATTGGGATCAAAAATAGATTCATAGCCGTAAACTCGAGTAAGTTGGCGAATCAGTTCAAAGGTTAGGCTTAAAATTGAGCGATACCCATCACTCAATTCCTCAACTGGCAATCGACAACCATTGCCATCAACAAATTCAACACCTTTAGAGGAAACATGTTCTAGACGTGCTTGATGCGGCAAAAATTTACTTTGATTGACAAACTCTTTCACTGAATCAATCAAGTTACCTTCTGGATCACCTTCCAGTTTCTTAAATTGTAAATCTTGAAGCCACTGTAAACATTCAGTTAGAGCCACATCTTCACCAAACAACGATAAGTGTGCAGCTAATTTAGGATTAGAGTAGAAAAGCTTATCATAATCTTTATCGCCGCCCCTGAAGCGTCGAAAGGGACCAAAGCCAGCCGAAAACCAGCCGGACTTACCACCCCATATACATCGCGTTGGATCAAAATCATCCACCTTATTAGGCTTTATAATGACATCATTTCTTTGTTGTAATATCATTAAGCGAACTGGTAATAAGTAATTTACCATAAGTCTACCTCTTCCAGAAAATTTATCAAAATCACTGTCATAGGATAAGTCAAGCCGGATAGTTCCTTCTTTTTGCTCTTGAGTCAACCAATCATTCCAGTTTTGCCGCAAAGCAACGGCTTCAGTCGGTCCTACCAGTGCTAGAGCAACAGAACGTAATAAGGATGATTTACCAGAACCGTTATCACCAATAATGACATGCCATCCAGCACATTTGAAATTGATATCCCAAGACAAAGACTGGATTGAACGAATATTATGTATTATGATTTGGTTAATATACATAATCCCCTCATTTTAAAATTAGGAATAAAAAAACTCAACAACACCTGACTATTCTAGGACTATACAGTTCTTGACCTCAAACTATGCGATCGCGCTTTTGAGCCAATCTTCCAAAACCCTCTGCGTACCTCTGCGCTTCCCTCTGCGAACCTCTGCGTTGAAACATTCACTCCGGGAATGAATCCAGCAGTACCGATATCCCTCGCACACCCACCACCGCCACCAAACTGCCCATCACCACCAGGCTTAAAAGTCGTAAACTAACCTGTAGCGATCGCAGTCGTTGTTCCAATTCGCTGTCATAGTGTTGGGCTAAGCTTTCCAGCGTCTGATCCAAGGTTCCGCTGTCTTCCCCGGTGCTAATCATCTGTAGCGCTGTTGCGGGTAATTTACCCTGGAGACTCTGACTCAAGGGTTGACCCATGCGAACGCGCCGTCTAGCCCAAGAGAGTTTGCCTTTCATCACTGTATCTGGGATATGTTCTCGCAGTAAATCCAAGGCGGTGAGGATGGAAACCCCACAACTTAACGGTAATCGTAACTTAGCCAGATAGAGGAGCGATCGCGCCTGCACGATTTTCCCGAAAATAGGTAATCGTCTCACCAGTTGCAGCCACAAGGGACTGGAAAAGCGAGACACTAGGACGATCATCACCCATAATAGCAGTGCGATCGCGAATCCTCTTAACCAAAACTCTGGTTTAATAATTCCTGTTGCATTGGGGTTAAAAATAGCCGCCGTTAACACCAAAAATCCCCAAATTGTCGCTATGGCTGAACGTTTTACCGACCCATATAATCGTTCTTGTCTCGCTTGCACTTCAGCATCTTCGGCTAGCATTTGACAGGTTTGGGGGAGAGAACCGCTATATTCAGCTAAACGGATTAAGCTAATCGTCCAACGGTTAAAATAACGGCGTTCACAGGTTAAGGCGGTGGCGAAATCTTGACCCGAACCTACGGCGAGACTGACTTTTTGTAAATAGCGTTTAACGGCTGGGTTTAAATCATTTCCCACCAGGGTTAAGCTTTGCTGTAGATTTATACCCGAATTGAGTAATTTAGCAAGCTGGGAGAAGATTTTAGCATTTTGGCGATTTGTCATTTGTCCTTATCTAGGTTTACTACCCCCTTTATAATCCAGTCCGCTTTTAGTGAGATTAGTTTAACCGGATTTGATATCAGACCCCTTCCCACACCCTCCGTGAACCTCTCCCGACGCTTCTCCTACAAGGAGAGGGAAGCGAAATATATTTTTGGAGGGGCTTTCATACTCCTCCTTCCCTTGCAGGATACTGCTGGAAAACTTCTGCCTTCTTGCACTAGGTTTGGCGACTTTCCAGGAAAAATCGCGATCGCTAACGTTTTCAGGTAAACTCAAATGTTGCTTATTCCAGCCTTATGACCCCAATCTACGGAGAAATATAACCTTGGCGATAGAATTGCGATCCTATGTCTATATCGATAGTTTACAGCCGCAGCACGCGGCATATATGGGGACAGTGGCGCTAGGGTTCTTGCCATTACCTGGGGATACGTCGCTATGGATTGAAATCTCACCCGGTATCGAAATTAACCGGATTACCGATGTGGCGCTCAAATCGACCTCTGTACGTCCCGCCGTGCAGATGGTGGAACGACTCTATGGGGTTCTGGAAGTCCATGCGAATAAACAAGGCGAAACCAGGGCGGCGGGGAAAGCGATTTTAGCCGCCCTAGGCGTCGGTGAACGAGAACGTCTTAAACCGCGAGTTGTCTCTAGCCAAATTATTCGCAATATTGACCCCCACCAAACTCAACTGATTAATCGCACCAGACGGGGACAGATGATTTTGGCAGGACAAACCCTTTATGTTTTAGAAGTCGCACCAGCCGCTTATGCTGCTTTAGCCGCTAATGAAGCGGAGAAAGCCGCCTTAATTAATATCTTGCAAATTTCCGCTGTTGGCAGTTTTGGACGCCTCTATTTGGGCGGTGAAGAACGGGATATTCTGGCAGGTTCGCAAGCGGCGCTGACAGCACTGGAGAGTGTTCCTGGGCGAGAACATCCCGGCGCTGGCGGGAAGGAGTAAAGTAGGGGAGCAGGGGGAGCAGGGGGAGTAGGGGGAGCAGGGGAACCAGAGGGAGCAGGGGGAGCAGGGGAAGCAGGGGGAGCAGGGGAACCAGAGGAAGCAGGGGAACCAGAGGAAGCAGGGGAAGCAGGGGAAGCAGGGGAAGCAGGGGAAGCAGGGGAAGCAGGGGAAGCAGGGGAAGCAGGGGAAGCAGGGGAAGCAGGGGAAGCAGGGGAAGCAGGTGTGCGGGGGTGCGGAGGAATAGTAGCTGTTAGTATCTTGCGATCGCGCTTTCTGGTAATGCCTCTATCCAATCCTAGGAATGGAAACTCAAAACCTAGAACACCAGTCAGTGTCATCAAATCAGTCTACGGAAATTTTCCAGGAGGTATGATCGGTTGCTCTACTAACTCCGCTACTTGTTCAGAACTTACGCAGCTACACCATATATATTGGTTAAGGTGCGTTAGTGTAGCGTAACGCACCCTACATATAAAGCCTTTGCGTAAGTCCTATTGTTGAATTTTTGGCGCTGCTTGCTATACTGCCTCCACTTCTCCTCCACAGGCAGGACAGCTATTTGTTATACTTAAGCAGAGTTTTTGTGCTTGCACCATGAACACATCTCATGTAGCTTATTAAATTAAATAATCTGATTTACTCTAGCATGATTGGACAAATCCTGAATGAGCGATACAAAATTATTGAGGAATTGGGACGCGGAGGTTGTGGCATAACCTATTTAGCTAAAGATCAATATAAACCAAGTAAGCCTAACTGTGTTGTCAAACAACTTCAGTCACTAAAACCAATAAACCCAAACATTTTTAACCTTTTTGAAAGAGAAGCACAAACTTTGGAACGCTTGGGAGAAAGACATAACCAACTCCCCAGTCTTTTCGCTTACTTTCAAAAAAATGAACAGTTTTATATAGTTATGGAATTTATAGATGGACATGAACTGAATGATGAAATTTATGCAAATGAACAATGGAGTGAGACAGGAGTCATCGGATTATTGCAGGAGATTCTGGAGATATTAGAATTTGTCCATCAAAATAATGTTATCCATCGGGATATCAAGCCTTCAAATATCATGCGGCGAAAGAAAGATGGAAAGCTTGTCCTAATTGACTTTGGCATAGTTAAAGAGGTAGTTGCGGTCGATGAGCAGACGAAGCAGACGAGGGCTACCGCTGTTGGGACTAAAGGCTATAGGTCTCCTGAACAGTGGAATGGAATTTCTAGACCATACAACGATGTCTATGCAGTGGGAATGTTGGGAATTGAAGCCTTGACTAGGGAAATGCCTGATTCACTACCCAAAGACCAGAAGACAGCCGCAGTGATCTGGCGCGATCGCGTCTCTGTCAGCGATTCCTTTGCCAAGGTGTTAGAAAAAATGGTGTGCTATGAGTTTCAAAATCGCTACCAAAATGCACAAGAAGCATTGACAGCACTTCGTTCTTTACAAACACCACTACCACCGGATGGCGATAATTCAACTGAGCTACAATTATCAAATACTGCTACACATAACCGGAAAATTGAAAAGTATTTAAACGATTTCATTAAAAAGTACGACCAAATAGATGATTTCATGCAGCTACGCGATCAAAGCGTAGAAGATGATAAACAGTCTTTGAGTGCTTTATACATCGAACCAAAATTAAGCAAAGAGCAAACATTTAATAAAATATACGAGCGGGTACGGTCAGAAAATCAGCAAACTAGGTTAATCATCACTGGTAGTCCAGGATTTGGTAAAAGTACATTACTGCAAATGATTGGGGTAAGGTTCGCCCGCGAGGAGGCATCGAAACAAAACTTTCAAAAATGGAGGATTCCCGTTTTTATTAAACTGGCAGACTACGCCTATAAATATGCAGAACAGGAAGATGCAGATTCTTATGTTAACTCTCAACCTTATAACCTCCATAATTACATTTCTGAAGTTCTCACAAAGAATTTCTTTTTCCCGCGTAGTCCTCAAGAAATAGAGGAGAATCTAAGGGAAGGAAAATATTTATTATTACTGGATGCTTTAGATGAAATCGGTAACGACCAGACTCGCAAACGAGTGTGGGATAGTATTGACTCGGTTACGAACTATTCTAATGGTAATAGTCTGATTACTTGCCGTTCAGCGATTGCCAAACAATACCAACTACAAAGATATTCTTACACTAATGAATTGCTTGAACTAGAAGAAAATCAAATTATAGAATATGTTCGGGCTCGTAAACCTTTACTTGGAGAGGAAAAAACTAACAAGTTAGAAGAACAAATAAAAAGTAATTCTAAAACTAAAACTATACTAAGTAACCCGCTGTTGTTATACATGACGGTAGGCTACTTGAAAAACGCACTTGAACTACCGTCTAACTTGAATGTTAAACTGTTCGCAGACCACTTAATTAAAGAGCGTCCCAAAAGGCGCGGTAGTAACCTCATTCCTGAAAATCAGCGATATAAGTATTGCCAGTATATCGCTCAGCATCTTCATGAAAGAAAAATTAAGACAGAGCTTAAAGAAGTAATTATTGATGTTATTAAAAAGCTTTCACGACAACTAGATTTAAACGAAAAGGAGGCTAATTCTTATCTAAATTTTCTAGTAGAAGACATAGGTTTAATAGAGATATCTGATGAAAGATGTGAGTTTATTCATTTCACATTTCAGGAGTTTTTTGTTGCCTCGTACTATGGCGATCAAGAATCTAATAAATTAGAACTGATCAACGCGGCAATTGCTAACCCTTCTTGGTGGTTTCAAGTTATTGTTAGATACTACAATTTGAGCCAAGACTACGAACTATTAGAACAGCTTATTGATGAAGATCGTAGCACTTTTGCTATCGGCACAATGATGGCTGTTGATTGTCTAATAGAAGTAGTTACAGATGAAGAAATTAGTGAACATAACCATTTTTTATATAATAAACTATTTGAGAGGCTAAGGGAGATATATTGTAACTCTCCTTACGAATTACAACGAGATCAGGCGTGGCGGCGATTGAAAGCTCTGGGAGGTGCCACGGTATTTAGCTTTATAGACAATGAGCTAGATCCTGGTAGAAGTGATCGTCGCCAAAAATCAGCCCTAGCAGCTTTGGGAGAAATCGCGACAAATCAATCTGTAAAGCTCTTGGGTGAAATGATCGATATTTACCTAGAAGATGAAAAAAAACCAGAGCTATTTTTTGCGGCGATTGGTGCGTTGATTGCTACTAGAAATAACGAAGCTAAAGAAAAAATTAAAAATATCTTTGGTGATTTGATTGAGGAAGAAGAGAACGATCTGATAAAAGAGCTTGTCAAACAATTAGCATGTAGTAACCTACTCGATTATATTAATATACTGCTGGAGCAGCTAGAACAACCCGAACTTCCGATATGGCTGCAAGTGATAATTTTGAGGGAATTGGGTAATCCTCCTGACTATAGCAATGTTTTCCCGGAAGTCATAAATATGTTTTGGCATCGGCTTCAGTTGGCTAACGCCAACGCATTACAGGTTGAGATATTGCTCGATGCTATTAAATTTGCCGCCCCAGAGGATATGCGAAATTATGCAAAATCAATGCTAAGGCAAGATAATACAGCTATTGTCGCATCGGCTGTTCGGTTCTTTAGGTATCAGCAAGATACTTCAGTATTAGAAGATATAATCGATCTGATATGCAATTCTCAGGAGCGAAAACTACAAGAAGAAATATTGACAACTTTGGTAAGAATAGGAAGGGAATATTTGAATAAACAAGAAAAAGAGAAATTAGATATAGAATTTTTATGTGATTATGTCAAGGAAGAATCTATCAATTTATCACCACTCTTAAGAGAACAGGTAATTGTCACATTGAAAGAACTTGATAGTGAAAATTGCTTTGATGACTTATCATCAAAGCTTAAGAGTTCTCAAGTAGATCCAGAAATTCAGGTTACTATTATCAAGTCAATCTATAACATCAGCCAGATTCAAAATATTGAACTTAAGGGTAAGCGTGATTTAGGTCAAACCGTGCTGAATTATCTGGAAAATAATCGAATTGAAGATGATACTTTATTAAACTCTATAGTCTTTCTGATTTTTAAAATTAGGAATCAGTCACAGGTAAAAAGACTATTGGAGTTTGCGACTCCTGCTAATAATTCTTGGTGGGGAAGATTAGTCACTAAAAAACCAAAAGCCAATAGTCAGAGATTAAATAAAGAGATAAAGTGGCTGTTAGGGAAGGCTTTGATTGACTATTTGCTAGAAAATGACTGTCACCGCCGATTCAAATCTGATGTAAACAAATGGATTGATAATTGTATCAGTCAAGATGCTACCGACGATGAACTAGCATCTGAGGCGTTTAAGTTGAAGCTGCACCTGTCTGGAGAAAAGTTAGATATTCTGCGCGATGCTCTAGAGGATAGACCTTATATTTGTCTAGCAGCCTTGGAGAATCATCACGAGTTTCCACCAGATGAATTACTACGAAGATTGCGGGCTTTGCTAAATAACTACAATAAATACAACGATGAAGTTGTGAACTATGCTATAGAATTGTTAGGTAAATGCGGGCAACAACATGAACGAACGCTCAGTGAAACCGAGGGAATTTTATTTCGACTGATAGAGGACGACAGGTATAAACAAAAAGCGTTTGAATCTCTTTCTAAGTTAAAGGGGTTACTGGATTCAGACTAATTCATAAAATTCATAAAAAATTGAAACATCAACCTTGGTTAATATACTTATGGAAACAGATTACAACTTAATTGACAGACTAAAAGCAATTAAACCTCTTTTGATCAATCCTGATACGAGTGTTATCGAACGCTATGCAGGGATATCGGAACTTGCTTTGTTCAAAAACTGGCGGAAAGTAAGTCTTTTAACCTTAGGACTGTTTGATGCTAATGCACAAGTTAGAGAACTAGCCGCTGATGTATTAGAGCAAACTTACGATATGGGCAAAAGCTCCCGTGCTTTGCTGATACTACTTGAAAACGAGTGCGAAGAACTAAGAAATACTGTTCACGGACAGGATAAAGACAAATTCCTAGCTTTATTGGACACCATGAGACCTTTACTTCGGAAAAAAGGTCATCATGTAGATGGAGAATTTGTAGATTGCTATTGCAAGCACGTACTTATTATTTTAAAGGAGTTAGGGAAGAAGGCTAGGCAGTTTCAAGATGAGGATAGCAAGATTCATCCCTTAAGACCATTGCTTCAAGATGAAGAGAATAGGTGGATATTGAAGTTAATTCGGGAATGTTTGTATAGCGAAGAGATTTACTGCCGACGAGATGCAATTCTAGCGATAGGGGAATTAGGTCTTGAATTTGACTTACATGATAAATCTCCCTTCGATTTGATTTGTGAAGTGATCGACCGTCCTGAAAACCGTAACGACCGTAATGTTACCTGGGATGGAGTTAAAGCACTTACATCTCTGAGTCAACAAAATCCAGATTATTTAGAACGTTTATATAAGGTTATTCGGAACTTCTATAATAATCGCCAATATAGTACTGATGATGGGCGAGCGGAAGAGTATCGCTTCCATACTCGCGGACACTGTATTGAAGCTTTTGCTGAACTGATCGAATATGAGAATTCGTCAACTTTAATCAAAAAGCTGAACGAGTTAATTGAAGATGGCAAGCAGAAAAAATTTTTAGATATAATGGGCTTTTATCAACAAGAAACACGTCAAACTACAAATGCTTATAGTGCTGTTAAGCGCACTTTTGTCAAGATATTACTTAAAATTTATCAACATGAAAACTCTAGTTCCAATAACCAGTCCACGCGAAATCAGCATGAAATACTAAACATTATCAGTACATGGGTAAGGAGCAAAGATTCCTCTCTTCGAGCTACCGCTATTAGCTTTTTTGGCAATTTGCCAGATCTTTGTCAAGCAATAGATTACTTGCTGAAGAATGCTGATAGAAACAACAAGGATATAGTTGAAGATAATAGACATCAACAGGAATTAAATCATTTATTAGCAGAGCGTAAAGAAATTATCACAGTACTTGGTACAGTACTTTCTCAAGCTATAGAAAAAGAATCTGCTCCGTTCAAAGAGGAAGCTTTAAAGTTTTATCAGCTTTTGTGGACTTGGTCTTATCCAATTAAGGATGGTAATGAAAAGGAATTAAAAGCGGCAGACGATGTGCGTTTGTTAGCTTTATGGACGCTATATAACTTAAGTGCAAAAACTACAGATATTCCTTCTTTACCCCAATCGGATATTGACACATTGCTGTCCTCAGAACAAGAACCATCTTTTCGTAGCGTACTGGAACTATTTCGGGCGAGGAATTCGGGAGAGCGATTTAGCGAGCAATTACGTCTAATTGTGCAAAGTAACGATGACCAACTGATCCGTGCCTGTGCCAGGATTGAGTTGTTAATCCAAGCCAAGGAGCAAAACACTCTATCGGATGAGGAAGATCTATCGGAGGCAGAAGTTAATTACATTCACAGAAAGATTCGTCAAATCAAAATAGGACAGCTTACAGAAATACCCTACAGCTTGGCTGAACGCTTTATGCCTGTATTGGCAGAAATGAATCAGTCAAATGCTACCCAGCTAATTGGCAATTTATTGAGGGACAATAAGTTTCCTAAAGTTCAGCTAGGCATTCAATTACGAGAAGCTATTAGTGGCTATCATTGCTATCAACTCCGCGAAGTTATCTTGATGCTCCTGTTAGAGGAGCTAGATAAACAATATAAAAAAAGCAAATTTTTACGCTTAAATTATCTAAATTTACTACGAGCTGGGGAGTATAGTAAACAACAGGAGCAAAGTGCTTCCCTGGAAATACCAGTACTGGAAATATCCGCATTTGATCAACAAGAACAAGAATTTAAAAATCGAGTACTCAAGGGACTACAAGATATTGCTAAGAAGTTTGAGACGCTAGAGTTACCAGTTATATTTAATCAGAAAAGGCGTGTAGCAGCATTAGAATCAATGTTTTTTTCCAGCGTCAATACTGTACATACTGTACTTTACGCAAGTGATGGCAGGGAGAAAGAAGAAGCAACCGTAAACGTATATTTAAAGTCTCAAACGTTCCCGAATAGTTGGATATTTTTGGATAAGGCGATGGCTGACACAGAAATTGCCAAGCTTATTCGATCTCGGCTAAAGAAAACTGAGCCACAGAAACTTTCTGACCATCAACTCCGTTTTACTAACATCAGGAATAGCCTAGTTGCTAGAGTTGAAGCGATTGCTGATGACGGAGTAATTCTAGATATTGGTTTGTGTCGTTACAAGCCTAAAGTCAGATTTGATGCTATGTCATCTTTAGATAAGAGGAATAATTATACTAGGTTGCGCGGGGTTTTACTACCTTTTGAAATTCTTAGCATTACCTTTGATACAAGCAATGGTGCAGATGAAATTGTCGATCTAACACTCTCTCGAACGGGAAAAGATTTTGAAAACGAGTTTGCAGAAGATATTATAGGAAAGACAGTCCAAGCTCAGATTGTAGCTGTGTCTGATGAAAACGAAAGCGAAACAGGTGTTATTTTTCGGGTCAAAGAAACCGAAAAGGATGTATTAGTACCGTTAAAAGAGTTGAGCTGGTTAAGCGATAGTCCTTGGGGATCAAGTGACTGGCGAACCGAGTTTGAAGAGAAAAGGGATAGGGGTGAAACTCTAGAAATAACATATAGCGGACAGTATTGGAGTTTGCGCGATAACTCTCCCAAAACCGATAATTTTATCAAGTTATTATACGATCAAGGTACAGAAGAATTCGATTTAGTATACTCAGAAAAAAGAGATGAAGGATATGTATTTGAGATAGAACCGGGCAGAAACTGTTATGTACCAGCGGAGCGCTTACTGAACAACGATCAAAATTTTTTCCTGCCTAGTAAAGAGATTAGTTCTGGAGACATATTAGGTGTTAAATTTGTTAGATCCGAGATCGATAGACAAAAAGAAGTATTTCTAAAGGTTGTAGATTGCATTCCTAACGAATGGGGTAAAAATGAAGGGGGAGAGGCGAGAGTTTACAAAGGAATGAGGATAGTTGGTTCTTTACTAGAAATCAATAATGGTACGGGCAAACTGAAGCCCTCTGTCCCTGAATATCTTAAGGATAGTGAGTGTCTATTTACAATCAGAAACCTACCAGTTGACCATCTAGCTGCGGGCATCAAAAACGGTAGCCTGGTGAGTGGAAAAATAAATACAATTGACAAGAAACGCCAAGAAATCACCTTAATCTATGATGCTGTGGCAATGCCCAGCCAACTGGAATGGGGACAAAGTTACCCGTGCCTGATTGAGGATAACCCAAAACTTGAGGATTATAGTCTAAAGCTTCGTTACGGCAATGTGCGCGGTGAACTCCGAGAGAGTTACATGACTTACAGTCACGAGCCTTTACTATTTGATGAATCAAAAGGCAAAAGCAATTACTCCAAAGGCGCAAGTTTGATGGTGCATCTAACTAAGCCTGTCCAGTGGAAGAAAGTTTATGACGAGATTGTTACGGTCAAACAACCAGAACAGACATTAAGCAATCTAAAAATTGAGGGTAAGAACCCCACTAACGGAGATGTGGTTAGCTTTACCAACCCAAATGTATCTTTTGAACGCTGCGATCGCCAGCGGTTTAGTTTTTCACTGGACGAATTCACATTCAAAGGCAATCCCCCGATAATCTATGAGGGAGATCGCCTTGAATTATTGAAACATTCAGAAGATTCGATTCACCTAACATTAGAACGGGCTGCTCGTGCTAAATTTACCATACTTCCTAACCTAGATCGACGTAAAGAATGGCCTAAGTGGAAAACAGTTTTGCAACCCGGAAAACCTTACAAGTGCGTCTATATAAACATAGATTTCCAAACTAGAAACTACCTGTTTGAGGTGAGTCTCGGTAGGGTTTTTGCTCTCCCTCTGTCTTGTGTAAGTCCAGCCACATCTTGGATACTAAACGATGATATGGAATGGAGATTGACGAATCAGACGACTGTTGAAGTTCGGCAACGGGGAGAAAATAACTTCAAGAGTTACCAGTTACATACTGGCGATTTCCTCACCCTGTACCGCCCTCAGTCACGCAATTCTAAGAGTGAGAGTGTAGTGGAACTCCACAAATTTGAACCCAGTCCCCTACATTTTGCGGCTGAACCCTGGAAGTTTGCAGGTGCTTCTTGGGATTTTGGTGTCAGCCAAGATGACAAACCCATTCCTATTATTGCGAAAGTCACGGACATCCCATCTCAAGTAGGCATTTACCTAGAATTGGCTTCGGTATCAAGCCCTGATGAGGAGATTCGTCTGCGTAGCGGGATTATTGGTGTTTACAGTCGGGACAAAATGAGCCTCCCAGACAAGCAACGCTTCGATAGGTGTGAATTCAGGCGCGGTGATGAGGTGAAAGTTATTCTTAGCCAACCTCCTGAAATTAACAAAAAAGGTCGGCTTGACCTAGCACTCAAGGGAGCTAAATATTCTGAAACCTCCCAACAAACAATAACTGAAAAGTTAAGAGAACTTCAAGGACAAATCCAAACAAATTTCAGTCAACCCAAAGAAGGTACGATTGTGCGTTACGACCGAAAACGTCACGCTTTTTTGGTAACTCTGAAAGAGTTTTCTCAGTGCCAATGCTGGTTATCTGATGATGAGGTGAGCTTTAGCTTGGTTCGTAACTATCAGTATCTCAGAGCATTTGGAGACGATATTCCTTCAGTATTTACAGTATTGCGAGTAAATATTGACACCCTAGAGCTAGAACTTAGTCTCAAAAATAACCCTAAAAATAATATTGACGAGGCGGGATTGGAATTGAGGTGGTCTCATGGCGATCTTTTAAAAGGAGCTACGTTCATAGGTATGTTGAACAAAATAGAATCGTCTAGCTTAGAAACCGAATTATTGCCACAGTCTGCCGCCGACAGTGAAGAAAATAGCTGGATAGAATCATCTGTAAATTCAGAATTCAACTGCTCAGAAATTGTGGCTATAGAAATTAAACCAGGAATAATAGTAGATCTACCAGTAGAACGTTTCCTTGTTCACGGCACAACCTATAACTCAGAAGATAAAAACATACGATTACAACCAGGCGATCAAATAGCATTGCGGGTTATAGAACAAGATGAAGGTTGCTACAGTCTGGATGTTGTCAGGTTGTTACCTGCTCAAATTAATCGGTTATCCAATCCCAGTCGTGTCGTGTATGCTGAAATTAAACAAACGGGCGATGAAGTTGGGATAAAAATTCAAGGTTACGACAAAATATACGAAAAGTATCAGTGCCTTATAGATCCTCAATTTCAACAAAAGTTAGATCAATTAAGAAATCCAGATCTATTCAGGTTTATACGCCGTGACAATAAGACCATCTATTTTGAACCTTTAGAGTTAAGAGAATTGAAGAAGGGCGATCTACTGCGAGTCACTTATAAAGAAACTACTGAAAATGGTATTCGCGTACTCTTTGGCAAAAACCATAAAGGGTTTATTTACAAATCCGAAATCAGCCATCGAGTGGACTTTGCTCTTAGTGAATTTAATGCCGAACCAGATGATTCCTTTGAAGCAAAGATCAATAGAGATGTGACTGATGCAAAAGATGTAAAGTTTACTCTTAAGGTAGGAGTTAATCAAGGTTTTGATTACTTCCTTGACAGTCGCGTACAGGAAAAACTCGTTAACCAAGGACTTAACGCAGTATTGTTTCGACAGGGACAAAAAAAAGATTATATTGATATTGAGGTCAAGCCTGGGAGAGTTATACGGGTTTACTATGATAAAATCCAAGTTGCGCCCAATCTCAATAAGACCAAGCAACAACTAAAGGACGAGTTAACCCCTGGGGATGAACTTCAATTCAAGTTGCTCAAGCAGCAGAACCAAATCTATCTTCAACTGATTGATATTATCAAATCTTTATCATCTTATCTTGACAAGGGAATGGTAGTTTTGGCTCGATACGAAGAACGGACTTCATCTTCTCATCAGTGGATATTTTCTTTACCGGAATACGCTCCTCGTAAAGGAAGAATGAAAGGAGAACTTCAAAACCCCTTCGATCAAAATTTGCGCTTGGCGGTTGAATCTATTCCATCAGATCCCTCCTCCCTAGTTAATTTGCGACTACCATCAACTGAACGTAGGGAATTCGTATTACGAGTTGAGAATATTAGTGGCGATCGTATCCAAGTACAGAACCAGGATGGTCAACATGACTTTTTGTACAGTTCGGAAGCTACATATCGTATTAACAACCACATCAATTATCTGCAAAAACAGCTTCCGGTTGGGGAAGTGATTGTTGGCAATAAAAATGGAGAGCAACTCTCGTTGCGACATAACAAGCCAACGCCATTCACTTTTCTGCGGCGATACTTGCAAACTAGCTCGAAAAGCAGTCAAGAATTAGAACTAACTTACGTGTGTTCACAAGGCGATGACCGTATCTTTGAAATTAAACCAGGGCTATCGATCAGCATACCAGCAACAAAACTATATTTTTACGATCTTCCTTGTCAAGATTTTCAACGTTTCTTTCACGGTGATGTTTTTACTGTAAGAATTGAGCGATCTTCCGAGGAGATAGAGGATAAATTTCGTGTCGTTATTTATAAAATTAACTTATCAATTTTTCACGATTTGCAACCTCATCAATTTATAGAAGCACAAGTGCAGGAAATTGTAGACGGTAAGGGAATAGTAGTCAAAGCCAAGCATTTGGAATTAGAGCAATTTATCAGGAAACAAAACTTGCTGGAAAAATCAACTAACCCTTACATTGAATGCGACAATATATGGCTGAAAGTCGATTATATTAACCGTGAAAATTATTACATTAGATTAATGGAAGTCAACCGCCCATCTTTAGATACATTAAAGGTAGATACAGGAATAGGTAAGCAGGGACAATCGTTCATTATTTATGGTAAAATATCCCAAAGACTGGAAAATAAAATAAAGCTTGATGTGGTGGGAAATTCAATAGAGGTTTGGTTGTCCCACCTGGTTTGGTTTGATGATACCAAAAATACTACGGTGGATGAAGTATTACTGCCGGATGAGCAGGGATTGTGGGTTTCTGTATTCACAAAAGGTGATGAACTGCGTGCCAACCCAAAATCGATCCGTAGTTCTAAAGTTAGTAAGCAACTGGAAGAAGGAAAAATAGTTCAAGCGCAGGTGTTGCAGATTAACCAAGACAAGCAGGGTAATCCTAAGAGCGTGTTATTGGATGTAGATGGAGTCCGAACCCTGGTAGAGAATACTGATATAGCGTGGGGTGTTCCTAATAACCTCCCCAGCGTTGAACCAGGCACTTGGCTGGCTGTCAAGATCCTAAAGTCAGAATCCAATCGATATGAGCCTAAGAAGCAAAGTTTTTTGGTTAGCTGTCGTGCAGTTAGCAGTTTCTTGGACGAGTTATCCACGGGTAAGTGCTTTAACGCTAATGTACGTTACACGTTACCTCATGGTCTAGTTTTTGGTTATCAAGGAGCCTTGGGGTATATATCCAATGAGGAGTTAGCTTGGAGTAGAAACACTAAGGCTCAAGAGATGTTGGCATCAGGAGAACAGATTACAGTATATAAGGTGGCAGACTGCGATCGCCTATCGCCTTTTAGCCTCAAGCACAAGTCACAGATTGAAGATTGGAAGAGGGGTGATGAAGTTGAAGCTATAGTTCATCGTCAGACGGAAACTGGCGTATACATTCGGGTCAAAAGTCTTTGGGCTTTTGTGCCAAGCTATCAACTGGGTTCCGAGGAACTGGCGGCACTATTGGAGAAAAAGAAAATTGTCTTGCGTTTGGAAGATGTGGCTGTGCAGCAAATGAGGATTTCGTTCCGTCCAGTTGGAGAGGAAGGTTCGCGCCCTAATGCAACCCAAACCTCTCCAGAAAAAATTCGTCAAACCCTGGATATTTGCTACATGACCTCTTTCAATCGCTTATCACTAATGTTACAAGAGCGCAGCCCCAAGATTGTAAAACTTCTTGCCGAGGACTATCTCAAATTGGGGAATCAGTGCCGCAAAGAAAACCCTCTTGAAGCTCTAGAGGCTTACACTCAGGCGTTGGAAATAGCTCCCAACTATTCCCAAGTTTTTTACAACCAAGGCGAACTTCAACGGGAATTAGCACAGGATGGAAAAGAGGAGATCGAAAAGGCAATTAGTTCATATACCAAGGCACTGGACATCAATGAGGAATGGGGTGATACCAGTCCTGATAATGCCTACTACAGCCGAGGCTTGGCTTACGCCAAAATAGGAAATCATCAGTCAGCGATTGATGATTTTAACCAGACTATAGCTCAAAATCCCAACTATACTGATGCCTACTACAACCGAGGTAGGACTCACTTCAAAATAGGAAATTATCAAGCAGCCATTGAGGATATTAGCCGAACTTTATCTCAAAATTATAACTACCCTGATGCCCACTTTATCCAAGGTATGGCTCACGTTAAACTGGGGAATCATCAGGCAGCCATTGATAATTTTAACCAAACTATAGATCAAAATCCAAATAACGGCAATGCCTATTACTATCGGGGTATTGCTCATTTCCAACTCGATAACTCTCAGGCAGCGATTGAGGATTTTAATCAGACTTTGACTCAGAAGCCTAAATACACCTATGCCTACTACTACCGGGGTATGACTCATCTGCAACTCGATAACCCTCAGATAGCGATTGAGGACTTTAACCAAGCACTCCGACAAAATCGGCAATATCCTGAGGCTTACTATGGTCGGGGTGTGGCTAACTTCCAACTAAAGAATTATCAGGCAGCAATTGAAGATTTTAATCGGGCAATTCAGCTAAAACCAGACTACACAAAGGCTTACAATAAACGGGGTGCAGCTCGCTGCCAACAAAAAGATTATCAAGGGGCGATTTCTGACTTTGAGAGGGCAATTCAGCTCAAGCCTGACTATGCGGCGCACAATAACTGCGGTAAAGTTCGCAGCCAACTACAAGACTATCAGGGTGCAATTTCTGACTTTGAGAGGGCAATTCAGCTCAAACCTGACTATGCTGAGGCGTATGAATGTCGGGGGGGTGTTCGCAGCCAACTACAAAATACTCAAGCAGCGCTTGCAGATTTTTATCAAGCATTAGAGATATTTACACAACAAAGAAAGATAGATGATTGCCAAAGGGTACTAAACAAAATCAAAAAGCTAGAGCAATAACTCTTCATTTTAATTTGAAGAATGGGTGGTGGAATTAGCTCAAAATCACACCAGTAATCTCATGGTTTAGTTGCAGGATAATCATAGTATAAAGAAGGACTAGGGAATGGGAATATTATCTAACGAATCAGCCGAGGATATTTTTATGCAATTAGTTAACAAGTGTGATATTAGTTGTAACTACAGTAACATCAGAAATGTGCTGGGATATCTACATAACAAATGGCAAGGATCTTCGCCTAAAAAGAAAAAGCTTTGGCCATTATTATGCCAAAAACTGTGTAATTATGAAGTAACTGAAGAAGACAGCGACACTCTGTACATCTTATGCCAAGTTGCTCGCGTACTTAGCAGTGGTTCATTACAGAAAACTCGCAGTCGCTTAGATGCTGAAAGCAGTTACGCCGCAGGCATTATGACAATCCTATCCAATTCTCCTAAGAGTATCACACCCTTGTCTGCTTTGGAACATCTATTTCGTGCTTATAAACGCGACAAAGCACTAGATATACAGATAGCGTTATTAATTATTTATGAAGAACTAGGCTATTTCAATTTACGTCGTTCTCTGTTGAAACAAATTGTTAAGCGACTAGCACATAATCTTAATTTATTTCTCAAAATTCCCTTACCTTCATCGAAATTTTATAACTTCTTCTATGACAATAAGATACAGAAGAATGTTCCTGGGTTAAATTTGCCACTTAGTAAAATTAGCGAAAATGTCGAAAATATTATTAATAATTACCTATATGCTGGCAAAGTCAAAAAAGCTGAGGAGAAACTCAAACGGATAAAACACCGTGTACGTCCCATCCAGATGCCTGAAGTGGAGTTAAACTTAGCAATTTGTTGCACATTACAAGGGAATTGGGATGGAGGATTATACCATCTAGAGCAAGTAGAGCCAAGACTAGATAATGGGCAAAGTAGCGATATTTCTCCAATACGTCAAGCTTACTACCAACTGGCTATTTATATTGACTACAAATTGGGAAGGTTTCAGCAAGTCCAAAACCTTGTCAGTAGGGCTGTTCAGCAAGACTTTCAGCCCTGGTTACAAACTTTGCTTGGTTATATGTTTTTTGCAAATAGTAACTACCAACTAAGCCAAGAAGTAATCCAGTCAAATATCAAGAGTAATAAGAAGAAGCACAAAAGAAATAAGAGGAATACCCATAGCCAAAGCCAGGAAAATCATGCTATTGAAGTGGAAGAGAAGCTGACTCGTCAAATTCTAGATAATTCCCTAAGAGAAAATATATTTGCTCAAGAATATATTTTACTCTATTTATATTGGCAGGATGCCGTTCAATCTTACCCAACAAAGTTAAACCAAATAAAGTATTTGCGTAAGCTCATATTTGAGGGTTATGGTAGCGAATGGACAAATGCAGATAATACCATCACCCGTTTGTTTCCAGATTCACACCATTTAGATGGGAAAATAATCGCTAAGAATGCCCAATATTATAACGTGCCTGATTACGTTCTCGCTCAATATAACCAAAAATCAGGAGCGCCCTTTTCAGTTAGCGCTCAATGGCTGGCTAAATTGGCTTTACATGGAGCTAAATTTCAAGATGCAAAAGACATCTTACGAACTCATTGGATTGAAAATCCCAAGGATAAGCAGGCAGCAGATTGGATAATCGAATTATATGAGTGCTTTTTTCTAGATACCAAAAACCTTGATGACTTAATTAAGACAAATATTAAATCTATAGATATAGAAATACGATCAAAGATTAAAGCGAGAGTCGAAAAATTAGAAGATAGAATCGACAAACTTCAAAACTCGCCTCCGTTAGTTTTAGACAAGAGTGAATTCCCGACCAACAGCAGGGTCAGCCAACTAATTGAAAAATGGATGAAATCTCCAGATGAACATGAATTGGTTGGAGAGAAGTTTGTAACTCTGCTGAATCAAAGTCGAGCTTTACGGAATTTATACTGGGGCAGACAAGACCTGCGTTACCAAATATGGCAAGCACTCGATTTATGCTTAGATTATGGTTGTGTGGAAGATATCCTACCAGATTACTTGACCCTGGAGGCTTTGTCAGACACAGTGTTCCATTTGTTATACGTAGGAAGAAGCCAACTTGTTGCTCAACTGATTGAACGGACTAGAGGGCAATTTAAGCAGAACAACGCTGAAAATAAATTCTTGAAATTACTTGAACAACTGAGTCAGGAAGAAATCTCATTTACCTATCACCAAAAATTATATTACTTGCGTTTATTTTTTAGATTTTGTAGTAAATATCAGTTGTATCAAATCAACTCAGAAGGGCGTAAACCAGGAATATCTGCACTGGAAATCATAGCAGAGTATCCCGATGTCAATCGACAAACATCTGCACTACTATTACTAGGTAAACTCCAAACTTTAGAACATGAATATCAAGCAGCAAGCGAGAGTTATAGGAAGGTAGCACTTGAACTTACTAATATTAATGATACCAGCAGACTGCTAGCTGCTTTATGTATGATGAAGTTATCTATGCTGTGTGCGGATATTTCCTATTCTGAAGAGTTGCCTACCCAGGGCGTAAGTTGGCAAGTGAAAGAAAAACCGCTGGGTCAATTACTAGATCCTTTAGCTAAATTATTGGGCATGTCTAAGAGTAAGGATGATCGCGACAATTTGGCTGAAGTATTAAGCAAATTGCATTTAGTGATTGAGGTGCTACAGGATAAAGGAGAATATGAAGCTGATTCAATCCAATTTATATTAAACGCTTTGCATCAACTACCAAACAATTCTGCTTTTGCTTTGCGATTATATGAGTATTTAATTGGGATAGAACCACTGAAAGGCAAATATCTACCGGATAATAATCATAATAATCTTGAAGCTGTTCTCGACCTATTTGTAGATTATGAGTTAGCCAATCAAACCAGTAGTGAATTAGAACAACAAATCAAATCCACACTGAAAACGATTGGGGATCAATTGGATAGGAATGCTAAGAAGTCTTACTTACCGGAAGACCGTGACATTAGAGATAAGTGGAAAAATGTGCAAAAAAGACTAGAAGACAGACTCAGTCAAAGAGGTTGACAAATCAACTTAAATAATCAAACTCTCTGTAAGAGTAGTATTAAATCAGTTCACTGAACTCATAATAAACTCGTAAAAACTGGGAAACTGTAGCATCGTAGCATCTGGATAAATTCAAATTTTTCAAGTAATCAGCTTATTGAGAAACTCATAAGTTTTGAAAGTCTTGTAATGCCTCTGCTGCTGATTGATATCGCTCTTTGAAGTCCCAGCGTACCATTTTGTCTAAAATTTCGGCAAACTTCAAGTTAACTTGTGCCTTGTCACGCCAGATTATGTTTCCGTCAGAATGATTTACTTTGAATTTAGTAGGATTTATCCCAATAATGGCTTGAATTCCTATAGTGCCTACAGCATAGATGTCACTGCATGGTAATGCTAATCCAGATGATTGTTCTGATGGCATATATCCCTGAGTGCCAGCAAATGTTCTTGTTTGCCCAGTGCTAATTTCTTTGACAGAACTAAAGTTAATCAAAATAATTTGATTGTCTAATGAGCGTCGGATTAAATTTTTAGGGTTAATATTGCGGTGGATAATTTTTTGCTCATGAATAAAATCTAAAATATTGAGGAGATCTTGTAATATCTTAATGACTCGAGAATGAATCCACGGCCGACCTTCTATCAATTCTTGGCTCAGAGCATTGCCTTGAATAAATTCATATACTAAATATGAGTAGTCTTCTTCGTCAAAGTAAGCCAACAGTTTAGCAATCTGATTATTATGATTTTTTAACCCTAAGAGAGCATAGACTTCCCTTTGTAAGGCTTTTCTAGCAGTTTCGCCACATTGAATCCTCAGTTGTTTAATGGCGCATTGAGGTTTTCCAGTGGTATGCAAATCTTCAGATAAATAGGTATCGCCAAACTCCCCACTGCCCAGATGCTTAATAATTGTGTAGCGCCCACCGATTGTTGTACCTACCAAGCTAGAGGGTGTAGGTGCTTGGTGCTGTGGAACTTTTTTCGAGCGATCGCTCTGGCGAGCTGCATCCGAATCAGATACTGTCGGCTGGCACAATCTATAGTCAACATCCTCTTTAAGATCTTCAATATTCCAGCCAAGAGGAGAACACAGATCCTCAAGGGTTCTTTTATTAACTCCTCCAGTGCGATTCAGCAACTTCCGAATTGTGTCACGATGTAGATTAGCTGTAACTGCTATATCCTCTTGAGAAGGAGATGATTTTTGACAAATTTTAGAGAAGCGCTTCTTGATCTTTCTCACACCCTCTTCAGTTAGTAAATAGCTAGGTTTAGGCATCCGGCAGTCTTAACTCCATAGTGTTGATCATCGGCACAACCTTGGGAAAGGTCGGCAATTTCTGCGCCTATTGTAGATCTTTTCACTGAAAAGCTTACCAACAATGATTTTAGGGAATTTATAAAATCCATAACAAAGTTTTTAATTAGCAACTATCGATCATCAACAAATAACCTCAAAGCATTTGATTCAATATGAATATAGACCTCTATAAACAAAGCGGAAAGCCAAAAAGATAGGGGACAAAAGCTGGGGCGAAATTTGGGAAGCCCCGAAAACCTAAGTCGAAAGCCTACCTAGTATAGCATTTCTCAAATGGATGAGCTACATAAATGTGGGCGCAAGCCTTGCGCCCCTACATTCGGGTGTACCTTACGCACTTGAGAACTGCTATAGTTTGCAGCTTACAGACAGGCTCTCAAAAACCACTCATTTCATTCCTCTAAGGAGTTTAGATGAACGACCAACTTCAAACTAACACAAAACCACAGCTTCAAGGTACAGTCACAATTGCTCCTACCAACAACTCAGGGGTTGTTTCAAACACCAACTCGTCAGTGGATCTGGAGGTTATCTCAGACGACACCGCAGTTATTGCCAGTCTTAATGACAGTGCTAATAGCATTTCAAGACAGTGGTATCAAGAACGCGCTCGTGAAGCTAAAGCAAGCTTCAATCTTGCTATCAGTTTAGCGACGGCAACTGCTGTCTTTGGCATTATTGCTGCTGGCTCACTTTGTATAGGCAACGTATCTGCTACAGTGGCAACGACCGCTGCGGGGATTGTCTCTGGTAGTGTCAGTGGTATTGCTTTCAAACTCTACGAAAAGACAAGCCAAAGTCTTGATGATGCAGCAAGGGAACTCCTAGACTGAAGTGTTAGGAGTGCAGGTGTACTGAACAAGCCGTAAAGCATTGTTCAATAAAGTTTTCCGGCTCTTCCGGACTTACTATGTTAAACTGTTAGTTAAAACGGCTCCAAATCCAGTTATACCGGGATTTTATGCCTCAACAGTATAATTTAAGTCCAAATAAGACCCAAAATTCTTGCTATAATTTTGGGCGTCGTATGAGGCAATTTAGCATAATAAGTCCGGAAGAACCAAAAACTTCAACCTGATTTTACACAAGAAACTTGTTTAACTTTCTTGCAGCACACTTGCCAATCGCTTTAACACCTGTAGCACATCATAAAGCTTATTCTGTCGCAATAACAACAGGGAGAAGACATCGGAAAAATCATAGATAGCTGGGTCTTGGTTCACCAGCTTAATAAACATATACAACCCTCCATCGGTGATCATCCCATAAAGCGGTTTATCACTCTGAGGAGTTGTCATCATATAAGCCACTGCTTGAGGAATTCCGGCTTCAAAGGAAATCGACTTCTTTGATTCGACTACCGCACTCCAAAACTGTCGTTGAAACACTAATGTATCAATTCGACCCCGTAGCTTTTCATCTCGCTCCTCAAGCACCACTTCTACGGAATACTCATTCGTGATAAAAAATGGTTCATCATACAATCCTGCCAACTCCAGCAGGTGAGCAATAATCAGCATAGTAACTGTTGCTTCCGCCAACTCACCCTGCATTCGATGGCGCATAAATCGGCGCTTAATCTTGTCCAGAAATGATCGTTCTGTTTTGGTTAACTCTGGTAAATTATCGTGCCACTCCGGAAAAAAGAGATCACTATCGGCTGGGTTCAGTGTGAACCGCTCCTGAAGTTGAGCCATATTAGTAATCGCTTGAGAAATGGCTAGAGATTGAGTCATCTTCATTCAACCTATCAGGAACTAACATTGAGTTGACCAGCCAAGTGGCTAACCGTATAGCAGAAGTAAGAATCATTCCGAAATGTGATTGTTATGTAATTGAGGTAATTTATGAAGAAAAAGAACAGTTCTTAACCCCAAATGAAAAGATAGCCGCGATAGATTTAGGCATAGATAATTTGATGGCTGTAACTTCAAATCAACCGGAGTTTACTCCTTTGTTGATTAATGGCAGACCGTTAAAAAGCCTAAATCAATTTTATAACCAACGTCGAGCGAAGTTACAATCTCTGTTAAAAAGCAATCGTCAAAGTTCCCAGAGAATTCGTCGTTTAACCCGTTGCCGTAATCAGAAGATAGATAATTATCTTCATCGAGCTAGTCGTTATTTAGTCAATCTCTTAGTTGACCAAGATATCACCACTTTAGTAATTGGGAAAAATGACGGTTGGAAACAAGAAGTGAACTTAGGAAAAGTCAACAATCAAAAATTTGTGGCTCTTCCTCATGCTCGATTAATTGACAGGATTATTTACAAATGTCAATTAGTAGGAATATCGGTGATTCTTCAAGAATAATCCTATACCTCAGCTTCTAATTTTTTGAATTTAGATCCTCTCCCCGTTTATGGACAGATGACTGAAAAACCTGTTTTTTCAGGAAAAAGAATTAAACGAGGTTTATATCGTACAAATCAGGGGGTTCTTGTTCAATCTGATGTCATAGGTTCCTACAATATTTTACGAAAAGCATTCCCAAATGCGTTTAACCGCTATGGGATAG